>JBEBJD010000186.1:0-7128 GCA_040080075.1 Hyphomicrobium sp.
CGAGGGTGGTCAGTTGCCCGGCCATAAGGTCGATGCGACCATCGCGAAGGTGCGCCACTCGACACCGGGGGTCGGCCTCATCTCGCCGCCGCCACATCACGACATCTATTCGATCGAGGATCTGGCGCAGCTGATTTTCGATCTCAAGAACGTCAATCCGGCGGCCGACGTGTCAGTGAAGCTCGTGTCTGAAGTTGGCGTTGGCACGGTGGCGGCGGGGGTTGCCAAGGCCCGCGCCGATCACGTAACGATAGCCGGCTATGAAGGCGGCACCGGTGCTTCGCCTTTAACCTCTATCAAGCACGCAGGCTCTCCTTGGGAAATCGGCCTCGCCGAGACCCATCAGACCCTTGTCATCAATCGCCTGCGTTCGCGCATCGCCGTGCAGGTCGATGGCGGTTTACGTACGGGCCGCGACGTGATCGTCGGAGCGCTCCTGGGTGCAGATGAATTCGGCTTTGCCACCGCACCGCTGATTGCAGCCGGCTGCATCATGATGCGCAAGTGCCACTTGAACACTTGCCCTGTGGGCGTCGCCACACAAGATCCTGTGCTCCGCGCCCGCTTCACAGGAAAGCCCGAACACGTGGTCAATTACTTCTTCTTCGTCGCCGAGGAAGTTCGCGAGTTGATGGCAGCGCTGGGCGTGCGCAAACTCACCGAACTCACAGGTCAGACTGACATGCTGGATAAGGACCGCGCCATTGAGCATTGGAAGGCGCGCGGCCTCGACTTCGGCAAGCTGTTCCATAAGCCAACCGCTGCCAAGGGCGACGCGATCTATAATTGTGACCGCCAGAACCACGGCCTCGAAAAGGTCCTAGACAACAAGTTGATCGATTTGGCGAAGCCCGCGTTGGAAACCAAAAAGCCCGTGCGCCACGAGCTGGAAATTCGAAATTCGGATCGCTCGACGGGGGCCATGCTATCGGGTGAAATCGCCAAGCGCTTTGGGCACGCAGGCCTGCCTGAAGATAGCATTTGGCTGACGCTTAAGGGCACGGCAGGACAAGCCTTTGGTGCCTGGGGTGCGAAGGGTTTGACCCTGGATCTCGTCGGCGAAGGCAACGACTACGTCGGTAAGGGCTTGTCGGGTGCCAAGATCATAGTGCGCCCGAACGCGCTCTCTGGCATCGTGCCGGAAGACAGCATCATCGTCGGCAACACGGTCATGTATGGCGCGATCCTGGGAGAATGCTATTTCCGCGGCATCGCGGGCGAACGTTTTGCCGTCCGCAACTCGGGCGCCTATGCCGTCGTCGAAGGCACGGGCGACCATGGCTGCGAATACATGACCGGCGGCGTCGTCGTAGTCCTAGGTCCCACAGGCCGTAACTTCGCGGCAGGTATGTCGGGCGGTATCGCCTATGTCCTTGATGAAAAGGGCGATCTCGACAGCCGTCTCAACAAGGAGATGGTGGAATTGGAAGCGATCAAAGCCGATCCAGCGCTGATGTTCAAGCTGGCCAAGCCGCGGCCTGAAGATGCCAATACGCCATTGGCCGACGTCATGCTCGACATGCGCGAGCAGGATGCCGAGCGCCTGCACGCGCTCTTGTCACGCCACGCCCACTATACCAACTCGGCCAAGGCGCAGATGATCTTGAATAACTTCGAGACCTACCTGCCCAAGTTCCGCAAGGTCATGCCAACTGAGTACCGCCGCGCATTGACCGATTTGGCGAAGGCGCGGGACACTGAAAAACCGGCTGCGAGAGCACAGTGATGGCTCACCGCATCGCCGAAACCCCGGTACCGCCAAACTACGCTGTAATTTTCACTTCGCAGCGGAAAGCCAATGCTTCCGGCTATAACGAAATGGCCGAGGAATTGGAGCGCCTATTGAGTCATCAAGATGGCTATCTCGGGCACGAAAGCGTTCGCGACGCCAATTTAACTGGAATTACTGTCTCCTATTGGCGTGACGAGTCATCGATACGCGCGTGGAAGGCCGATGCCCAACATCGCCTTGCGCAAAAGCTTGGACATGAGCGCTGGTATGACGACTTCTACGTCAGGGTTGCACGAGTAGAGCGCGCATACTTTGGACCGGACACGACAACCGCCGAAAGAAAGACTGATTAGATATGGGCAAGCCGACAGGATTTCTGGAACTCGATCGCGCCGACCGCAGCTATAAGCCGGTCGAAGAGCGCGTGAAGCACTATCACGAATTTGTGGTACCGTTGGCCGAGCCGCAGATCAAGGCACAGGCGTCACGCTGCATGGATTGCGGTATCCCGTTCTGTCACAACGGCTGCCCCGTTAACAATCAGATCCCCGACTGGAATGACCTCGTTTACCAGGGCGACTGGAAGCGCGCCGCTGAGACACTCCACTCAACCAACAACTTCCCTGAAGTAACGGGCCGTGTCTGTCCTGCGCCATGCGAGGCCGCCTGCACGCTTAACATCGACGACAAGCCAGTGACCATCAAGTCCATCGAGTGCGCCATTGCAGACCGCGCCATTCAAGAGGGCTGGATCGTTCCCCAGCCCCCGGAAAAGAAAACCGGAAAGCGCATCGCCATCATCGGTTCGGGTCCAGCCGGTATGGCGGCCGCCCAGCAGCTCGCACGAGCAGGCCATGACGTGCACGTCTTTGAAAAGAACGCGCGCCCTGGCGGGCTGATGGTCTATGGCATCCCAGATTTCAAAATGGAAAAAGGCGTCATCTCGCGCCGCGTCAAACAGATGGAAGCCGAAGGCGTGACGTTCCACTGCAATGCGCATGTCGGAAATACCATTTCAGCCAAGGAAATCGAGGCGGCGCACGATGCCGTGCTACTCGCTATGGGCTCGGAACATCCCTTCGACTTCTTCACAAAATCACCTGGCCGCGACCTTGACGGCATTCACTACGCCATGGATTTCCTGCCCCAGCAGAACAAGCGCGTTGCTGGCGAAATGGCGATCATCACCGGGGGCAAGGAAATCTCCGCCAAGGATAAGCACGTCGTCGTGATCGGCGGCGGTGATACGGGCTCCGACTGCATTGGCACCTCGTTCCGCCAGGGAGCCAAGAGCGTGACCCAACTCGAAATCATGCCGCGCCCGCCGGAAAAGGAGAACAAGGCGTTGAGCTGGCCGCATTGGCCCATGAAATTGCGCATCTCCTCGTCGCAGGCTGAGGGCGCTACAACCGAATTTTCTATTGCTACTACTGGCTTCACCGGAGAGAACGGCCACGTCCGCAAACTCAATTACACGCGGCTAGACGCCAAAATGTTACCCATTCCCGGCACTGAGGGGACCTTCGACGCTGATCTCGTGCTGTTTGCCATGGGCTTTGATGGTCCGGTTGAATCGGATGCTGTCAGGGAACTTGGGCTTAGGCTTGTGCCGCGCGGCCGCTTCAAGGGCGTCGATGCCGATGAGCGAGATTACAAACTTCCGGGTAATCCGAAGTTGTTTGCAGCAGGCGATATCCGGCGCGGGCAGTCGCTCGTCGTCTGGGCCATCCGCGAAGGCCGCCAGGCCGCTCACGCGATCGACAAGGCACTCATGGGCACGACAACGTTGCCGAGGTAATGGAGTCCTACTTCACAAACGCAATCATGCGGCCGGCGGTGATGATCGCCAGCCAAAGCACGATGGACAACGCGGCAGAAAGTTTTGCAGAACCCGGCGATGATTTACCCTTATCGGCGCTGGGCCCGCCGGTACGAACCGGATGCAACCGCTTCTCGAAGATTAGTGCGTTCGTTCCAGCAAGCACCAGAAGCATAAACTTCGCTTGCAGCGCGAAGTTGCTGCTAAACTTCACGGCGTCAGACGCGAACATCAGCAGCCCGCTCGCTGCGTTGATGCCGAATCCTACCCACACCCACGGCAATAGATGGCGCCCCAATAACTGCATCGGCAGCGCCTTGTGGACACCCAACACCCGCAGATCAAATGCTAGGATGGAACCGAATAGGAGCCCTAGCCCGATGGCGTGCATCGTCTCCAGTGCCGGATAAATATAAAGCGACTCACGCACCGCCACGGATACAGCGGATTGATCGACGGCATTCAGAAGGTCTTCCAATTGTGCTGGCATGGAATGTTGAGCAGCTTTTAGAGTGCTTCCGGGAAAAGTGTGTGCGGTTTTCCCGGCAAGAAGCACGGCAAAACAAAGAGCTAGGGTCGTTCCACGATTCAACTAAGACAGGAACGATCCTAGCGTGCCGTTCCGCGCGTCGTTGCTGATGGGCCTCCGGAAATGGAAATGCTGCTGGCTCCCAATTTGGATGAGCCATCACGCGCAGGCCAGCCGCTCACCGTTACTTTAACACCCTCTATAAGGACGTTCTTCGTCAATCCCTTGGCCGACAGCGCAGCCGGGCTTTCTGTTTCTACAGTCCATCCGCCAACCGTGAAAGTGATGTGCGGATTGCCATAGCTCATAGAGGTGATGACACCCGACACCCGCACTGTCTTTGAGCCATCATACTTCACGACAAATGTATGATGGGCCATCGCCGGGAGCACCAGCAAGGGGGCCAAAATGGCACCAATGAGCGCCGGCAAAAGCTTGTTACGCATGATCACAAGACCCCAGGCAGAAGCCATTAGAACTTGCACCAACGCATAGCAGGCCGCCTCACCCCTGGCTGTGTCTGGGCAGTCACAGATGGGCCCAGGCACGCCAACCCGCACCCAAGGATGGGGCCCATTCACCATATCGACTCTGGCCATTTGAGACCGCTCGGTCCCACTTTGGGACCTTGATCCTTCCCAACACAGGTCTACATTCAAAGTGAGGGCGCGAATCCGAGGCGCCCGGATGCAAGGAGGCTGCTCTATGAAGACGCCACTCGAAATCTCCTTCAAGGGTTTAGATAAAAGCCGTGCTGTGGAATCCAAGGTAGCAGAACGTGCCAACCGCTTGGAGCGCCATTTCGACCGTATGACGCATGTGCGCGTGGTCGTATCGGCACCCAACAAGCTGGCCCACAAGGGCAAGCATTTTGAAGTGAAACTCGAGATCGGAATTCCTGGCGGCGCTCCTATGATCATTTCGGAGGAGCCAGAAGGCAACGATACGCGCTCGGACCTGATGATTGCCATCCGCAATGCGTTCGATGCCGCTGAACGCCGTCTCGATGATCTGGCCGAGCGTCTGGGTGGCAGTTCGAAAAAATCGGAGCGAGAGCGCCGCCGCCCGGCCAAGATCCCCGCTGAGGCCGATTGATAGTGGGTACTAGTTGCGATCCCTTGTCCTTCGTTTCTTGGGATCGCTGCCTTGAGCCGGCACGTTGGAGTCATTCTCTGCTTCGGTTTTTGTCGTGCTCCCGGTTTCCGCGGGCGGCGATGAGGGAGGAATGGCCTTGGACGACGAGGCTTGAGGTGACGGCCCATTTCCAGTGCGGGGCCATGTCTGATCATCGGCGCGGCCAGGCTTTGGTTGAAGCCTTTCGCCCTTGAACAACACACGGAAATAAGGTGTCTGCGCCGCGGACAAGTTGGGCGCGCCGTTGCGGCTATTATGACCGCTCGGCGGTGTGACCGAGTTCATGACCAGTAATCCACCCGAAATCTGATCCATCAGATTGTCGCCCATTTGAGCCGGTTTGTCGGCGCTCTCCCGCCGGGTCACGAGTTGCACCACCGAGGCGGCTATGGCCGGGCGCACGATATCGAGGTTCAATACCTCTTCGCGGCCTGATGCCGAGACTGTCTTCAAGCTAATTTTCCCGGTCTCCGCTTTTTGCTCGCCCGGCACAGCCTCCACTGGAACAGCTGGATTGCCAACCGCCGCAGTCAAGGCGGCTGTTCCCGGCACCGCCGCACCACCAGCCGTTTTGCTGGCAGCACCCGGAGCTGGATCAGCAAGCTTGGCCTTGTCAGGATTGACCTTGGCTTGCTCTGCCTCGGCTCCTGCCAGCGGAACATCGCGGTCAGCTCGCGCCTGCGTCAGGTCGCGTTTCAGATCGCGTTCGACGAAATGAGCGAGCTTGCGATAGCCCGCGCCAGTGAAATAGACGCCGTCGCCATCTCTAAGACGCACGATTTTACCCGTAAGATCGGGGCCATAAGCATCAAAGCCGCCCTGTTCGTCGAGAAAGCTGGCGTAGACGTCGACGTACTTCATGCCATTGAGGAAAGTGCGCTCGCGCACAACCTCGTTGATCATTTGGTTATCTTCGTTGGCGTCGGCCTTGCGGACATTGGGCATTCCCACCCAATAAACCGAGACGTTGAGCCGCTTTAGGACCTTCATCAGGCGATCGGCTCGCTGCCCGTAGGCGGCACGCCATTCCTGGGATCCCGTCGATACTTTTTTTCCGTTGGCGTCTCGCAACGATACGCGATCCCACGCTCCCAGCATGACCACAGCGATCTGCGGGGTCTCGCGTTTTAGATCCTCTTCAAGAGAGACGATTTTTTCCTCGAAATCGGGCCGGTTGAGGCCGTTGAGGATGTGCCGCTTGGTTCGCAATGCTATGCGCCGGTCGGGGCTCAACGCTTCGCCAAGACCGTAGAGCAGGCCATCGGCCATATCGTCGCCGATAACCGCGACATTGTAGAGTTCGCCCGGCGGAAAAGGCGTCAGGAAGCTGCCGCCAAATGCATCTTCTTGCGCACGCGCAAGCCCTGGCGCCCACGCCAGCACCGACAACACCAAGACAATTAGCCAGCGCCAACTCATTCGTCCTCAAGTCCCCGCCACTCGCTTATGCCCGCCTGTGCACCGGGACCTCGAGCGCTTTGCGATCTGATGCAATTAGATCGGCGCTCCAGGCTTTAGTTTTGTTGCATTTTCTACGAAGAACTGGGATCCACTTCGCAGGACAAATGCTCTAGCGTGTTACAGCCGAACGCATATGACTTAGAACGGCATCGGTCGGCCAGCAATCGACCTTGAGGCCGCTCGCGCGCTGATACTTACCAATGTTCATGCGGGAGTTGGAACCAATCTTACCGTCGATCTTGTCGACGTCATAGCCGATACTCTTGAGGCGTGTCTGAATTTCCTCAATGACTTTGGTTTTCTGGGCACCCGTCCCACCCCACGCCCTTTCGAAATCTCCCCCGCCCGCTATCCGGTCTGCGAGATGCCCGACAAACACGGCATAAAGATCCGACGTGTTGTAAAGGCGAATGACTTTGAAGTTGTCGAATACAAGGAAAGACGGACCATAAG
>JBEBJD010000034.1:0-29884 GCA_040080075.1 Hyphomicrobium sp.
GATGCCGGTGTGGCTGAAGTTTGCCCCGGCAAATGAGGTTGTGCTCTTGTGGCAGGTTTCGCACGCCGCCGTCGTCTGCACATGGCCCTGGTTCTTGCCCGTGGCCGTCGTGCCGTTGTGGCAGGACGCACAGCCCGACGTGATGCCGGTGTGGCTGAAGTTTGCCCCGGCAAACGAGGTTGTGCTCTTGTGGCAGGTTTCGCACGCTGCCGTCGTCTGCACATGGCCCTGTGGCTTGCCAGTGGCACTCGTCCCGTTATGGCAAGAGGCACAGCCAGACGTGATGCCGGTATGGCTGAAGTTGACGCCTGCAAATGTTGTTGTGCTCTTGTGGCAGGTCTCGCACGCCGCCGTCGTCTGCACATGGCCCTGTGGCTTGCCTTTTGCTTTGGTTCCATTGTGGCACGATGCACAGCCAGACGTGATACCGGCGTGGTTGAAGTTGAGGCCCGCAAATGTTGTTGTGCTCTTGTGGCAGGTCTCGCACGCAGCCGTCGTTGGCACATGGCCCTGTGGCTTGCCCGTAGCCGTAATTCCGTCGTGGCAGGACACGCAACCCGACACCGTCCCACTATGATTGAATTGGGTCCCGGCAAAAGAGACTGTGTTTGTGTGGCATGTCTCGCATGCGGCCTGTGTCGCAATGTGTGAGAGAGGCTTGCCCTGTGCATGTGATCCGTTGTGGCATGATGTGCACGGCCCAGACGCTTCCTTGTGATCGTAACGCGTCTGACTCCACCCCGCCACCGAATGGCACGAGGCACATGCATTTGAAGTTGGTGGATGGCCTGGAGGTTTCCCAAGGGCCTGCGATCCGTCGTGACAGCCAGCGCACATGCGCGGCGTCCCAGAAAAACGGCCCTTGACGTGGCACGACGTACACTCGGTGCCCAAATGTCCGCCCGTTAGCGGAAAGCCCGTCTTTGCGTGATCAAATCCGCCAGTCGTGGACTGCTGTGCCCTTGCCGGATAGCCAGTCCCAATGGCAACCCCCATGGCAACGCAGAAAAGCGCCAGCAGCACGACGGCAAATGATCTTGCAGTTCTCATGCCGTCCCCTCTTCGATAACCTAAGCAGCGATGCAATGCCGTTGATGTGGAACCCAAAAACACGCGCCCCCCGAAGTGCATTGTTCAAGAATTCCGGTGATGGTGGGCACCCCGGCCCCAACCCGATGCGGGCACTCCTTTCTGCTCAGAAATTGTCCCGGTATATCGCCAACTCAGCGGCCAGCTTGTGGATGCGTTAGGATGCCAGCTGCGGACAAAGCCCCCCGGCCGTTATCCGCCTGCTGAGCAGATGCCCTAAAGCGCGCCCTCGCCCGCATTTCTCATTGCCTGCGCGCATGTAACGATCTCCTGCTTGGCACCAGCACGTTGGGTGACACAGACCTCCCACAAGATCCGGCAAAGGAACAACGAACCGGCGCTCCAGAAATTCCACACCTTGGTGTTATTGCCTCGGCTTCGCGTCAGAAAAATGAGAGTGATTTTTGCAATTGAAATAAAAAACGGCCTGTAACGGCCATTTTCAATAATGCTCACGAACGCATAAATTGGCTGAATATTTTTCTTGATCTGCAATTGCCGGTTTACACACACCCCGAGAGGGATTGGCGTCATATGCCTGTCGTGTGCTCGCATTGAGCAACCACTTTTGCATTCCAATGTCTGGCGTCACGATTCGATCGAGCTAAGGCCGGCGAGCCCCTTGACGGAACGTTTGTGTCGAGTGGCATGTCTCACAGTTACGCCCGAATGTTCCTTGATGCGCATCATCGTCGCTGTGACAGCCAAAGCAGTCCTTGGGTGCTGTGACGCTATCGGCTGCCTTGGTTTTGTGACACGCGGCGCACTGAAGGCCGGTGTGTGCGCCGGTCAGGGAAAATTTTGTTTCCTTGTCATGGTTGAATCGCCACAAGTCCCAGCCATTTGGGTTGTGGCAGCGCTGGCACTGAGGTCCAAGCGTACCATTGTGCGTTGAATCTTTATGACAAGCCGAGCAGACCTTCGGCGTATCTTGATAGGCTTGGCTGCGGTGACACTCTTCGCAGGGTACGGCGGCATGCAGGCCAATCAGGGGAAACTTCGTGACATCGTGGTCAAACGAAACTTTCTGGCGCCAATCCGTCTCGTTGTGACAACTTTCACAACGGGTTCCGAGCTGACCCTTATGCGGGTCGTTTAATTTGTGGCACGACGCGCAGTTCGTCTTGAGTTTATCTGCAAAGAGATCACCCTTGTGACAACCGTCACACTTGACCTTGGTGTGTGATCCCTTGAGCGGGAATTTGGTGGCCTTGGCGTGATCGAAACTGATTGTCTTCCATTTTTCAGGCGCATGGCAGGTCTGGCATTTCTGGCCATAGCGGCCGCTATGAACGTCTTGAATCTTGTGACAATCGATGCAGGCGCGGGGTAGATCCTTGTAGCGCTCACCGATGTGGCAAACGGCGCATTTCACGTCTTTATGGGCTCCCACCAGCGGAAATTTAGTCGTCGCATGATCGAATGTCTTCGGCTTAGACCAGGCGGAATCGGTGTGGCATGAAGCGCATTTTGTACCCAGCGCACCTTTATGGACATCGTCCTTCTTGTGGCAATCCACGCACTCATGAGGCGCCTTGCGGAACTTCTCGCCGGTTTTGTGGCAACCGCCGCAGGACGCTGTTGCGTGCGCACCCTTGAGTTCAAAATCGGCATAGGCATGGTTGAATGTTGTGGCATCAAAAGGAACGATATTTTCCGCGCGGCCTTTGTGATCGGTATGGCATGTTTTGCATTCGGCTACCGCGGGCTCGGCCCGCTTGCCGTGGAAGCCTTGTTTGGCCTGGATATCGGCCGCAATATCCTTGTGGCAGTCAAGACAGAGACGCCGCTGACTCTGCTTTGAAAACGGCTCATGACAGCTGTCACACGTCTTTTCGTACTTTGCATGCGATGTGACGACTTCACCGGGCATGACCAACTTCTCAAACAAGGTCTGCGCTTGAGCACCCAGCCGTGGCAGGAGCACGGCAAATAGTGCAATACAAACAATCGTCAACCTGCGCGCCATCCGGCCAATTTCCGATCAGTACAAGTGGACGGCGATGATGTGCAGCGTGACTGTGAGCGCGAGCAGAGTGAAGAGCGGCACATGAAGATGGTGCCAGAGACTGAAAAGACGCTCAAAAAATGCAAACCTCTGCGCCTTTGCGACCGCCGCGAAATATATCTTGAGATGCCCGTCTATTTCGCTCAGGTATGCCCGCCGCTGCCGCCGCGTAATTGAGCGCCCGTTAGCACCTTGATCAAGGTAGCCTTCAACAGCGCGCAAGACCCGGCGGCGGGAATGGCGCGTACGTAGTCCCGTCAGCAGAGCCGAAGTGAACCCCGCTGCCAGCGACTGTGCGGCATTCATGTTTTTTGGCGCATACCGCTCAAGTTCGCCCGATATTGCGGGAGCTCCGGAGAACGCAGCGCCCAACCCAGTCTTTAGCGCCATGATATCGGCCAGCACGTCACGGATCTCGGCTTGGCGGCCATAGAGCCCTTTGTGAACTTTGGCGTATAGGTAGCGGCCCACAATCCCGCTCGCAACGACGATCAACATTGTTATCAGGGCAAGCCGGCTGTTGAGCGACCCGAGATTGAAATTCGTGTGCACGATGACCATTGCCGGTCCGGCAATGCCCATCACCATATGTAGCCGGAACCAATTGGCGACGCGGCCAACCCCATGCAGCATCTTGAAGCGCTTGCGCAACGGGTAGCCAACCAGCATCACCATGACGACAGCACCACAAATGCCGAGCCAGTAGCCAAGTCCCGATTCGGCTGTGATATGCCCTTCATCGCGTTCGAGCCAGGCAACGAGCAGAACGCCAGTGACCGCGGCGGCAAAGGCCATCGGCCCCAGCCGTAAAATCGGACGCATCAGATAGTGTGAGAAGGGCGACGGTTGCGCGTCATGCGGCGCTCGTGCGGGAGCGGACTGATTGCGCGCCATTCGCATTCTTCCATGACTCATGGGTACGCTGTTTGCGTCCACAGGACGTGGCGTTAATTCCGCTCTTGAGAACATAGGCGCAGCTCACCCTGGCAAATTGCTTTGCCACGAGGCCTGACCGTTTTGAGGCTGGGCACATCGTGACGCTTTTGGGTATGCATCGAGCCCGCCAATTAAGCACTCACATCAAGATCGTGGCGCCACTGAGACAAGCTGTCATTATTTTAATTCAATCAACCCTCAAGAAACGGTGTTTCAAGGGATGTCCGCTCGGAACTGAAATAGATTTCAAAATTTTCACCGGCATTTCGGAATAAGTCCGCCGCAGTGGCGTTATACTTTCGGGTATGCTTCGGGCCGAAGACTGTAACACTGTTTGGGTGACCAACATCACCAGGGCAGCGCTAGGCGAAAAAAGCAAGGCCGCGAGTTCGCAAGTCAAATGAACTCGCCGCGTTGCGTCCTGGCAGCAATTTCGGAGGACGCAGATCATGACGGCTCAAATTGCGATGGCTTCGTTGGCTGCAAGCCTGATGATGCTTGCGATGGTTCTCGGCATAGTGCGTCTCGCCTATGGCCAGAGCCCAGCGCGCACACGGGTCGTGGTGTCCAAATGGCTGAGAATGCCCGGACGCCGGGCCGGATTCTTGATCGCCGCCGTGACGTCGCTCTCAGGCCTAGCATATTCGCGAATTGATGATGCACTCCTGCCAAGTGCTGCCAGCCAGCCTCAAGCAACCGCTTGGGCCCTGCCGGGAATAGCAAACGCTCAGTGCCGCGCAGAGAACCCTTCCGCCGAGGGATGTGATCCGGCAATCAACGACCTTCAAAAATATGCTGACGGCGTGGAGGCTAAACAGTCTGTCGACGCAGCATTTGGCTCGCAGGACGCATCCGCCAACCTTCCAGACGTCGGCACCATGATCGCGCGGCTCGTCAAACGTCTTGAGGACGAACCGGGCGACAAGAATGGCTGGCGCACTCTGGGCTGGTCATACGAGAATACGGGGCAGTTTGGCGACGCCGTTAAGGCCTATGAAACAGCACTGGCCCTCGACCCCCAGAACACTGAACTCGCCGCCGCGGTCTCCAGCGCCAAGAGCAAGACCGAAGGCAAGCAAGCCGCTGGACCAAGCACTACCCCTGGGGCATCGACAAGCCCGGACAATGCGAAGCAGGATGCGGCCACACCAGCGGTTGAGGCCGCCTCTGGACCGGGCGATCAGCAGGCGATGATTAGATCCATGGTCGAAAGGCTGGCTGCCCGCCTCGAAACGGCGCCCAAGGATGCTGAAGGGTGGCTACGGCTCATGCGCTCGCGGACCGTACTGGGCGAAAAGGACTTGGCCCAAGAGGCCCTACGCAAAGCGCTCGCAGCCTTTGCCAGCGACAAAGCTGAACGCGATCGCCTCGCAGAGGCCGCCAAAGAGTTTGGTTTGAGTGCGCAATAGGCCCTGCCCGCCATAGTCAGGCCCCAGCGTACGAGCACTAACGCTAAAGGATAAGCATGCATCTCGACCCTGTTTTGGCATTTTATGCGCTACCACTTGTCGCGATTTGGAGTGTCTACACAATCACGCGCGGACGTGCCGAAGCGCGTGCCAAGGCCCAACGTGACGAAGCCATATTGGCTGGATTGGGCGAACCTACTTCACTTCATCCCATTATCGATCCGACATTCTGCATCGGCTGTAAGGCTTGCCTGAAGGCATGTCCTGAAGGCGATATACTTGGACTGATCAACAATAAAGCACAGCTGATCGAGCCATCCAATTGCATCGGGCACGGAGCCTGCAAAACCGCGTGCCCGCGAGGCGCGATCTCGCTCGTCTTTGGAACCGAGACTCGTGGTGTCGATCTCCCGGTTGTCCAGCCCGATTACCAGAGCAATGTGCCCGGCATTTATATTGCGGGTGAGCTTGGCGGGATGGGACTGATCCGCAATGCCGTTGAACAGGGCCGCCAGGCGATGGAAGCAATCGCGGGAA
The DNA here is from genome assembly GCA_040080075.1 of Hyphomicrobium sp. Taxonomy (GTDB): domain Bacteria; phylum Pseudomonadota; class Alphaproteobacteria; order Rhizobiales; family Hyphomicrobiaceae; genus JANNFX01. The sequence continues at coordinate 5,980 of JBEBJD010000034.1, forward strand.
ATTCCAGTCCCGCCAGCAGCAACATGTTTGATGCCGTTGTCATTGGCGGCGGGCCTGCCGGCATTTCAGCAAGCCTTAGCGCGCTTGAAAAGAAGCTTCGATGTGTAACCGTTGAGCAGGATAGCCTGGGTGGCACGGTTGCCCATTATCCGCGCGGCAAAGTGGTCATGACAGCACCTGCCATGCTGCCAATTGCCGGGGCCATGAAATTCAAGGAAGTCAGTAAAGAGAAACTCCTCGCATTCTGGCAGGGCGTGGTTTCGAAAACGGGCGTCAAGATCAACTTCCAAGAACGCGTCGAGCGTGTGACCCCCATTGAGGGCGGCTTTGCCGTACAAACGACGAAGGACACGTATCTGACCAGGCATGTACTCCTGGCAATTGGACGGCGGGGCACGCCGCGCCAACTTGGTGTGCCAGGCGAAGAGCTGCCAAAAGTCGTCTACCGGCTAATTGATCCCGAACAGTACCGGGGTCAACACATCCTTGTTGTGGGTGGCGGCGACAGTGCCCTCGAGGCGGCTGCAAGCCTAGCCGAAGAGCCAGGTACGCACGTGACCCTTTCCTATCGCAACGATGCGTTTGCGCGCGCTAAGACCAAGAACCGCCAGCGGGTCCAGGATGCCGTGACAGCTGGACGGCTCGAAGTTTTGCTTAGTTCCACCGTGGCGCGCATCGGCACTGACCGTATCGAGTTGACAATAGCTGGACAGCCGGCCGTTCGCCGCAACGACATTGTAATTGTGTGCGCAGGCGGCATCCTTCCAACGGATTTTCTCAAAAGCATGGGCATTTTGATTGAGACAAAATATGGCACGGCCTAACACCCACGATCATAAATCCCTGGTACGGCTGACGGCCCAGGATGCAGGCCGGCGGCGTCCCGGGGTCTTGACGATTAGTTCGAACGTAGCGGCAAGAATTATTGTGGGGCTGTCTCTTTGCGGGCTACTGCCCGGCACGGGTACCGCCAGTTTTGCCGGCGGCGTGGAGGATCAAGGCACCGATCGCAATACGGATGTAAACGTTGCAGCGGCCGTCCGGGCGGGCGACTTCGCTAAAGCCGCGAGCCTGCTCCAGCAGCACGCCAAGACGGGCGATCGGGAGGCGCAATACCAGCTCGGTTCATTATACCGTGCGGGCCGCGGCGTGCCACAAGATGACGCTGCCGCGTTCAAGTGGATGCGTGCTGCCGCAGAGCTTGGACACCCCAAAGCGCAATACAATGCAGCAAGTATGATGCTGAGCGGCCGCGGGGTGAAGTCAGATCGCTCCGCAGCCAAGACCTTGTTGAAAAAGGCCGCCGCGCAGGGGCACGCTGGCGCCATCAAGCTTTTGGCGGAATTGGAGGCAGCCCCGGCGTCTGGCGTGGCAATAAAGGAAACGGGAGCCACTGCGAAGGCCCAACCACCGTCACCATCTTCGAAAAAAAGTGAGGGGATGGCCTCACTTTCCACTATGACCAATTTGCCAAGCGGCAGACCGGCGCTGGTCGAAGCTGCGTGGCGGGGCCAAATCAAGACCGTTACGGCAGCACTGGCGCAGGGCGCCGATGTCAATGTCCGCGATGCACAAGGCAATACCGCACTGATGCTCGCATCGGCCTCTGGCCACGTGGATGTAGCCGCCGCCTTACTCAATGCTCATGCCGCCATTGATAGCGTTAATGAAGACGGCGACACAGCCGTGTTGCTCGCGGTGGCCAAGGCTCAGCCAGGCGCTTTGCAGCGTCTTTTGGCGCATAAGCCCTCGCTCTCAATCGCAAACAAGAAGGGGGCTACCGCTCTCGATGTTGCGGTCAAGACGTGTCAGGCTCCAGCAATATCGGGCCTCATAGGCGCCGGTGCCGCTATCACCGCAGCGCGCAACAACGGCGAAACCCTTTTGATGTTGGCCGCACAAGGCTGCGCAGAAGATGTAATCAAGCTTTTGTCTCCACGAGCCGGGGCCATCGATGCGATTGATGCAAACGGGCGAACGGCACTATGGCACGCCGCTGATCGCGGCAATATGCAGGCCATTCGCACACTACTTAACTTAGGCGCGCGTGCCGAAGTTACCGATTCTAATGGCGAAACGGCTCTGATGCGCGCCATCGCACGAGACGCTCCGGGTGCCGCAGAACTGCTGTGCCCCGTCAGCGGTTCCGCCGATCACAAAAGCACAACTGGCAACACCGCGCTAATGCTGGCGGCCAAGGCTGGAAACGCTTCCGCGATCAAGACACTTATTTCGGCAAAGGCCGCTCTCGATCTTCGCAATGGCCAAGGCTACACGGCCCTCATGATCGCCGTGCACGAGGGGCGCGTGGACGCAGCACGCGCACTCCTTGGCGCCGGAGCGAACCGCAACCTTCGCAACAAGAACCGTGAAACCGCACATGATATCGCGATTGCGTCGGGGCACTCTGGACTGGCCGACGTTGTAAAGTAGCCTTGCTCCCAAAGTCGAACGCACCATGACAACGGTCCGCTGTGGGGTCATTCCACAGCAAGAACCGGCTCTGCGCAGCTTTGTGTAGCAAGTGACCGGAGGGACGGTATAGAATCCCGGTTCCTTGCCGCCCCTGCCCGGTTTCCTTGAAGACGAGTGTCATGACCGACCAGACCGACGCCTCGCACCTGCATCCGCTCGATCCCCTGTCCGCCACGGAATTCCGCGCCATCCGCGATGCACTCGCCAAGGCCCACGGTGTTGGCCCCGGCTGGCGGTTTGCTTCTGTCGAACTCAAGGAGCCGCCAAAGGACATTATGCTGCGTTGGCGGCCGGGGCAAACTGTTGCCCGCGAGGCCATAGCCGTCGTTTGGAACCGCGGCAATGGCAAAGCCTACAAGGCTCGCCTGACCCTTGGCAAAAATGGCATTGGCAGCGTTGCAAGTTTTGAACATTTGCCGGGCCAGCACCCGAACATGACCCTCGATGAATGGCACGACTGCGACGAGCTTCTGCGCTCAGACCCCGGCTTAGCCACGGCATTGGCGCGGCGCGGCATCACGAATTCAGATCTGGTTCTGGTCGATGTCTGGGCTTATGGCGCGGCCTTGGTGCCCGCGAAATATGCCGGCCGTAGAATCGGATGGGGCGATGTGTGGTACCGCGGCAGCGAACGCGGCAACCCCTATGCCCACCCAGTCGGCGGCCTGCATCCTATTGTCGACTTGAACACCATGACGGTGCTCGATATCGAGGACACGCCCTCACCGGGCGGCCAGCCGCCGGTCATGGGCGAATACGTGCCAGACCTCACTGGCATGCCGCTGCGTGAGATCAAACCATTGGCGATCACCCAGCCCGCGGGAGTGTCATTCAGGCTCACCGGGAACCTGCTGTGCTGGCAGAACTGGGAATTGCGACTTGGTTTCAATTTCCGGGAAGGGCTGGTACTTCACACCGTCGGTTATCGCGACAAGGGCCAGTTACGAAGCGTCGCGCACCGGCTCTCTTTTGCCGAGATGGTGGTGCCTTATCGCGACCCGAGCGTCGACCACTACCGCAGGACCGCATTCGATATCGGCGAGTGGGGCCTGGGTTTCATGACCCAATCGCTGGAGCTCGGTTGCGATTGCCTGGGCGCGATCACATATGCCGACGCCGTCCTGCACGACACGGCAGGCGAACCGCGCGTCATTAAAAATGCGATCTGCATTCACGAAGAAGACAACGCCGTTCTCTGGAAGCACGTCGATCACTTGCATGGCGCCGAGGTGCGGCGCATGCGGCGGCTGGTGGTGTCCTTCCATGTGACCGTCGCCAACTATGAATACCTTGTCTATTGGCGCTTCTATCAGGACGGCAACATAGAGTGTGAAGTGCGGGCCACTGGTATCATGGTCACGACATCATTCGCCAATGGCAAGCCTTCTCCCAACGGCACCGTCGTCGACCACAACACCTATGCCCCCTATCACCAGCATTTCATTGTCGCCAGGCTCGATCTCGATATCGATGGCGCTAAAAACAACACCGTCTACCGCACAGAGAGTTTCGCGCCGCCAATCGGACCCGGCAATCCGCACGGTCTAGCTCTTGAAACGCGCAATACACCGCTGCGAACGGAACACGAAGGCATACAGGACTACAATTGGCTGACGCAGTCAGGCTGGAAGGTCGTCAACGATAAGGTGCGCAATTCTTCGGGCACGCAGTCGGGCTATAAATTGGTGCCTTCGGGTTCGTTTCCGGCCATGATCGATCCGGCTTCACCCATCATGCAGCGGGCCGCGGTCATTGGGCATACTCTGTGGGTGACCCCTTATGCGGATGCAGAGCGCTGGCCAGCTGGAGAATTCCCCAATCTTGGCGCTACAGATACGGGCATGACCCAGTGGACCGCGGCAGACCGCCCCATCGCGGGCGCCGATGTCGTGCTGTGGTATGTTTTTGGCATTCACCACATCACTCGTCCCGAAGACTGGCCGGTCATGCCCGCCGATATTGTCTCGTTCTGGCTGAAACCCTTCGGCTTCTTCGACCGCAACCCAGCGCTCGATGTCCCGCCCTCGCCTGCTTCAGTCAGTTGCTGCGATTGATAGCAAGTGGGCCTGCTCAATTCCGTGTCACCTGCGGGGAGTCTTGAGACCCGAGCAGTTCGCGCGTTGGCTCACAGGCCGCGAGCCACAATCGGGGCGAAAAGCGCGGTATGCGCGAATTTTAGGATCTGAACGCCAGCTGTCCAATATTGAGTTTCGTTCGCGTTTCGTGCCCAAAATTGCTTTCCGTGCGCTTACGCTTGAACCACGCCCAAATCACGGATAAGACCTGCCTTCCCGTTGGGGCGTAGCCAAGTGGTAAGGCAGCGGATTTTGATTCCGCCATGCGGAGGTTCGAACCCTCCCGCCCCAGCCAGAATTCCTTCAGTCCGCAAATCCCACACACACAGACACGAGCCCGGGCACTTGATGCCGGGGCATTGCGTGCGGGCGACGCAGCTGACCCAAATTAGGTGGAAAGGGCTCTAGCGCAGCAGCTTCAGGCCGGGCGTTCCATGATCGCGGCCACGCCCATGCCGCCAGCCGTACACACGGAAATCAGGCCACGGCCACTGCCCTTTGATTCAAGAAGCTTTGCCAGGTTGGCTGCGATGCGCGCACCCGTGGCGGCAAACGGATGGCCGACAGCAAGCGATGAGCCCTTGACGTTCATCTTAGTGCGATCAATTGAACCCAGCGCCGCGTCCTTGCCGAGAGCCTTTTTGCAGTAACCCGCACTCTCCCAGGCCTTCAACGTGCACAGCACCTGAGCGGCAAACGCCTCGTGAATTTCATAAAAGTCGAAATCCTGCAAACTCAGCCCGGCGCGATCGAGCATCTTCGACACAGCAATCGCCGGTGCCATCAGCAGGCCATCACCCGCCACAAAATCATTACCCCAGTGCTGGCCGAATGTCAGATAAGCCTGGATGGGCAAGCCCCGCTCCTTTGCCCAATCTTCGCTCGCCAGCAGCACAGTGGATGCGCCGTCTGTCAGCGGCGTCGAATTGCCGGCCGTCAGCGTTCCGCGGTTCGACTTGTCGAAAGCGGTCTTCAAGGTGGAGAGCTTTTCGATGCTGATATCGGCACGCAAGTTGTTGTCGCGATAGACGCCCGCGCACGGCACGATCAAATCATCCATCCAGCCTTCGTCATAGGCCTTGGCGGCCTTGTGATGACTCTCGATGGCTAGCAGGTCCTGATCGGCGCGGGTTATGCTCCATTCTTGCGCCATCAGTTCGCAATGGTCGCCCATGCCAAGCCCCGTGCGCGGCTCTTTGACAAGCGGCGGCTGAGGCGTCAGCTCGGCGGGCGTGAAACCCTTGAACACTCGCAGTTTGTCCATCGCCGACTTCTGCAAGCCCAATTGCACGAGGCGCGCCGCGAACTTTTTTGAAAAAACTATCGGCGCGTCAGAGGTTGTATCGGAGCCGCAGGCGATGCCGCTGTCGATCTCGCCGCTCGCGATTTTGGCACCAATGCCAAGCGCCGCCTGCAGGCTGGTGCCGCAGGCTTGCTGCATCGTAATGCCGGGCGTCGAGGTGGCGAGCCTAGTACCAAGCAAGGCTTCGCGCGCCAGATTGAAATCCTTGGAGTGCATGACCACCGCGCCCCCCACCACTTCACCGATATGCTGGCCTTTGAGGTTGTATTTATCAACGAGCCCATTGAGCACCGCCGTCATCATGTCGAGGTTCGACAGATCGGCATAGAGCGTGTTGGAGCGGCAAAACGGAATGCGCGTGCCGCCAATCACCGCGATACGCTTGAGTGCTTTTGTCATTGTTCAGTCGCTCCTGAATTCTGGCCGCGTCTTAGGCGGGCCCCCCGGTTGGGCTGGTCCGAAGGCCGGAACCCAACACTTTCGTGGCGTGGAAAAGTTGTTGGGTTACGCGGGCAAGGACCCACCAGCCCCAACTACGGCGCCGGCACCTTTTCACCTTGCTTCTTCCAATGCAGCGGGCCGCCACGGAACGGCGCGAAGCCAGTACCGAAAATCATGCCTGCATCGACGAGATCAGCGTTGGTCACCACACCCTCATCGAGCGAGCGCTGCGCTTCGCTCAACATCGGTGCAACCAATTCGCGGCCGAGCTTTTCGAGTTCCGTATTCGAGAACTCTGACTTCGACTTCTCCGGCTTGCCATCTTTCCAGACGTAAAAACCTTCACCTGTTTTTTTACCCAAGCGGCCCGACGCCACAAGCCGATCAAGTCTCGTTTCGCCGGTGCTGGTGGCGCCCAAGGTCTTCGCAACATGCGCGCAGATATCGAGGCCGACGTTGTCGGCAAGTTCAATCGGCCCCATGGGCATACCGAACTGGCGCGCCGCGGCATCGATCTTTTCTTTGTCTTCGCCCTCTTCCATCCGCTTCATGGCCGCGAACATGTAGGGCGTCAACACGGCGTTGACGAGGAAGCCCGGTACATCCTTGGTTATGAGCGGGAACTTGTCGATGGCTGTCACAAACGCAGCCCCCTTGCCCACTTCCTCTTCGCGGGTGTTAGCACCGCGCACCACTTCGACGAGCGGCATTTGCGGCACCGGCGAGAAGAAATGCAGACCGATCAAGCGTCCGGGGTCTTTGAGTGGCCTGGCAATGTCTTCGAGCTTCAATGATGACGTGTTGGTCGCCATCACGGCGCCAGGCTTCATTTTGGTTTCAAGACCGGCGAACAATTTCTGCTTGATGTCGAGGCGCTCGACGATGGCCTCGATGACCACATCGGCGCGGCTGATGCCGTGGCCATCTGGATCGGCGATGAGGCGCGCCTTGGCGGCGGCGTTCAATGCTTTGGTCTTGAATTTACGGCCAAGAAATTTGCCCTGCGCCTTAATTCCGCTTGCCAGTTGCTCGGGCGAAATATCCTGCAACGTCACTTCCATGCCAGCCGCCACGCAAACACCGGCAATATCGGCCCCCATGGTTCCGGCCCCGATAACATGCACACGCGTGGGCTTCCACGTCAGTCCCTTGGGCGCTTGCGCTTTCAACGCTTCCGACAATTTGAACACGCGGCGCAGATTGCGCGATTGATCGGATACAATAAGCGGCGCAAAGGCCGGCGTCTCGGCGATTTTCATCGCCTCCAGATCGCCGCCATGTTTTTCGAACAGGTCAATCAAGCGGAACGGAGCCGGGTAGTGATCCTCGCGCACCTTCTTGGCCGTTTCTGCGCGCATCTTTTTGGCGAGCGCCAAGCGCATGGGCCATTTGCCAAGAGCCGCCTTGGTTATTGCGGCCGGCTTCGATTTACGCTTTTGTAGCACGGCCTTGCGCGCCGCCCAATGCAGATTGCCTCTGGTGGCGACAAGTTCGTCGATGAGCCCCATACCCTTGGCAGACGAGGCACTGATCATCCGCCCCGTCAGCATCACTTCCATTGCTGCCATCGGACCTGCCTGGCGGATCGAACGGGCGGTGCCGTTGAATCCTGGGAATATTCCAAGTTTGACTTCCGGGAAGCCGACTTTGGTCGAGGGATCACGGGTCGCAATGCGGTAGTGGCAGGCGAGAATAAGCTCCAAGCCGCCGCCGACGCAGGCACCGTGGACAGTGGCCACCACCGGCACGCTGAGGGTCTCAATGCGATTGAGTAGCGCATTCACACTGCGCAGCATCTCAATAACTTGAGCTTCCGAGGTGAGCAGTTCGAACTCGTTGATGTCGGCGCCGACGATAGTCGTGCGCTCCTTGCCCGATTGCAGCACCAGGCCGGCCATCTCGCCGTTCTTGGCTAGCGCCTGCGCGCGATCAACAATGCGGTCCAGCTCTTCGATGGGACGGCGGCCGAGCGCATTGGCACTCTGTCCTTCGCGATCAAACGTCGCCCAGGCGATTTTCTCGCGGTCGACTTCAAAACGCCAATCGTGCAAGTCCAGGTTCTCTAGAGGCATAAGTTAAATTCTCCTGGATAGGACTGCGAACTAAACAACAACCGGGCCTTCAACCCCACGCGAATTGTGACCGAGCGGGCTTGCCGCATCATAATGTGGCTTGAGCTCGTTGGGGTCGAAATGATCCACAGCAATCACGCGTGCCACCAGTTGCTCCACTTCTTTAAGCTGAATGGCTTCGCTCTCAGATATGACACCCTGGGCCGCCGCATTGCCGATCCAGTCGAGCCCATGATAGCGGCGCACTGTACCGGCGCGAATGGCGCGCTCCAGTTTCTTTTCTGCCGCCTCCGAAGCCACCACCTTGAGCAGAGTTACCTCAAGCAGGCCCGTTGGATCGTCCACATTTTTCGAAATGAAGATATCGCGTGTCAGGCGGTCGCGCACCTCGCCGGGTTCAGTGGCGATGCGCGCGATTTTACCCATCAGCTTGTCACTGGCGGGGAAGTAGTGGCGCCCCAACGGGAAGACCAGCACGCGCAACAGCACGCGCGCAAACGGATTGGGAAAATTGGCAATGGTGCCGCGGATGGCGATCTCAAAGCGGTCGAGGCTGTTGGCAGCGGCCGCCGCCACGATCGGTTGATCGGCCACCGGCTGCCCGTCGTCTTCAAAGCGCTTCAGGACACACGATAACATGTAGAGTTCCGACAAGGCGTCGGCCATGCGGCCGGTCAGCTTTTGTTTGGTTTTGAGACCGCCGCCGAGGAACGCCACAGTCATATCGGCCACAAGCGCGAAGTTGCGGCTCGACCGCCAGAGCTGCTTATAGATTGGCCGCATGAGAGGGCTCTCTGCCGGGCTCTTGCCAAACATCCCGAGCGTCAGGTTATGAAACAGCGCGCCTGCGATGTTTGAGAATGCAAAGCTCAAGTGCCCGAGAAACGCGTCTTCGAAAGCCGCCAGCCCGCGGGCCATATCGGCATCCTGCACCGCCTGCACTTCTTTGTAGAGGAACGGATGCGAGCGCAGCGCCCCTTGCGCAAACGTGATCAGCGTGCGCGTCAGAATGTTGGCGCCTTCGACCGTGATGCCGACAGGGATCATCTGATAGGCCGATTGCAAATAGTTTGCCGGGCCATCGCAAATGGCGCGCCCGCCATGAATATCCATGGCATCATTGATCGAGCGGCGCAGGCGTTCGGTGGTCTGGTATTTCATCAATGCCGAGATGACAGCGGGCCGTTCGCCGCGCGAAACCATCGCCGCCGTAACGCCGCGCGCGGCCTCGTTCACATAGGCCGTCTCGACCATACGCGCCAGCGGCTCTTCAATGCCTTCCATGCGGGCGACGGGAAGCCCGAACTGCTTGCGAATGCGCCCATAGGCAGTGGTCACCCGCAGCATTGATTTGGCGCCAGCTGTTGCCGACGACGGCAGTGAAATGGCGCGTCCCGCAGCGAGGCATTCCATCAACATGCGCCAGCCCTGGCCGGCCATCTTGTCGCCGCCGATGACCCAATCCATGGGAATGAAAACGTTCTCGCCCCAATTGGGGCCGTTGGGGAATGCTGCGCCAGACGGTAAATGCCGCCGCCCGATGTTCACTCCGGGGTGTCCAGCCGGAATCATGGCGACCGTGATGCCGACATCCTCGCCTTTGCCGAGCAGGTTCTTGGGATCGAACAAGCGGAAGGCTAAGCCCACCAGCGTCGCCTTGGGGCCGAGCGTGATATAGCGCTTGTCCCACGACAGGCGGATGCCGATTGTCTCCTTGCCGTCATGCAGGGCGCGCTCGACAGTGCCGATGTCGCGCATGGTAGCAGCATCGGACCCCGAAGTGGGGCCGGTAAGTGAGAAACACGGCACTTCATCGCCATGCGCTAAGCGCGGCAGGTAATAGTGCTTCTGCTCATCGGTTCCGTATTTTTCGATGAGTTCGCCCGGCCCAAGCGAATTGGGGACCATGACGATGGTAACAACGTCAGGCGAGCGTGAGGCGATCTTACCCAGAATGATCGATTGCGCCTGCGCCGAGAACCCCAGCCCGCCATGCGCCTTGGAAATGAGCATCCCCAAGAACCCATGCTTTTTTACGAACGCCCAGACCTCTTCAGGGATCTCACGTTTGGTGTGGCGCACGTCCCAATCGTTGATGAGCTTGCACAGCTCCTCAACTGGGCCATCGAGGAAGGCGCGTTCTTCAGTTGTCAAAACGATCGGTGGTATGGAACGCAATTTGTTCCAATCAGGTGTGCCAGAGAAGAGTTCCGCGTCAAAACCGACCGTGCCGGCATCGAGCGCCTGCTGTTCAGTGTCCGAAACCTTGGGCAAGATTTTGCGCACCAGCTTGAAAGCCGGGCGCACGAGAACCACCCGGCGCAAGACCGGTATAGCAAGGAGGGTTACAATACCTGTCGCAAGCCAATAAAGCGCCCACAGGAAACCATTGGCGGCAAGGGCCCCGGGAAACAGACCGGCTGTCCACAGTGCACCGAGTACGGCCAAGCCCAGCGCCCATAACCAAGCAGGCGCCTTGTACATGGCCAACGCCATGAGCGTTGCAACGATGAGAACCATAAACAGCAGCATCGCCATGGCCGGACGGCCTCCTCTACGTGCGAGGCCCATTGTGGGCCATTCCCGATCAGAGCGCCATAATGGTCGAGATTGCCGTGGCTTTGGTTAACAGTCTTGAGAAATGGCCAGACCGGCGGATATCTGCCCAGCTGATCAGCAACGCGCTGTTAAGGTTTTGCGAATTAGCAGCACGGCTGAAAGGCGCCCGGCGTGCGCAGGCTCATCCTGCCGGATCTTGCCCGCATAACCGCAAGGGGCAAAGGCGCCACGCCGCTAATTCGACTGGTCTGCGAACTTGAGATGCAGATCGTGGCGGCGCTTCAGTCCCGATCCCGGTGCCACAATACCCCCAGCAGACGATACGGCAGCCACGGCCCTTGCGCCGGCCAAGTCTTCACGTTGGGCATCACCAAAATCGACGATTCCGCGCAACGACACCCTAAGTTGGCGCAGTTCGTACTCGACAGAGGCAATTGACGGACCGGTTTGACTTACGCTCACAGAGGGATCTGCATTGCCGGCCCGGTTGCGCAACCAAGACAGGGCATCAGGAATTCGCACGTGATCGATAAAGCTCATGGACGTCCCCGCATTGCTAGGATCTGTCCGGCTTTGACTGCCTGGCGGACGGGCCCCTAGCTCTTTGTTTAGCCGTGCTTCTTTCCGGAGGAACGCTTCACACTTTTCCGCAAGCACTTAGAAGGTATGCCCCTCAAGCTAGTGTGATAATCGAGAAGTCCGCTTCTTTGTTGCGGCTAGGCTCAACAGCGGACTTCTCGATCTGAATCACACTAGAATCATGGGCTTCTAGTGTCCTTGCCGACTCCGAAGTTCGCAAAGTGCCCGCCGGGGGATGAAACGAACTTCGGAGCCGGGACACTAGACCGAGTCGCTCATCTGTATACGTTGCGCACGCACAGGGCTGTGGACAGACCAAGCTGCCCGGAAAACGCAGAAGTTCCAAGCCGCGCGGCGTACTTACCTCTGGCCGGCAACGACGGTGGCCGCCGTATAGGGTCCATACATTGACATCATCGGCTCGTCGTCAAGCATGACTTCGTCATACTTGCCATAACCGTTGAAATCGCCGGCGATGGCCCGGCCATAGGCCCCGACATTGGTGATTTCGAGGTAATCGCCTTCTTTTGCCGAACCAGGCAGCATGAAGGGGCCCTTCATGTAATCGATCGAGTCACACGTCGGCCCCCACAGTGCGAATGGCGCGAGCGCGTCGCCTGGATCGGGCACGCGCGATACCAGCCGTGCGGGAAATACCCAATTCAAATGGGCCGCATCGAAAAGAACGCCATAACCGCCATCATTAATGAACAGATCCATGCCGCGGCGCGCCTCGACACGCACGATGAGACTTTCAGCTTCCGCTGCAAGGGCCCGCCCTGGCTCGCACATGAGCCGCACGTTGTCACGCACCGGCAGCTTGCTGACACCCTCTGCGATGGCTGACATGAAGCCTGCCAGTGGTGACGGAGTCATGCCCGGATATATCGAGGGAAATCCGCCACCAACGTCGAGCCGATCAACCACGACCCCTGCCTTCGCAATCAATAGGCCGGCTTCTGCCAGGGCGCCGACGTAAGCGTCGGGCGTCATAGTCTGCGAACCGACGTGAAAAGTCAGCCCCAGTTCGCTCGCAACCTGCCGGGCCTTGACCAGTAATTTTGCAGCCTTGGGACCGGATGTTCCGAACTTGCGTTCAAGCGGAACAGCACTGTTGATGGGTTGCACAGAAATACGCACGAACAGCACCAGGTCCTTGGCCGGGCCGCTCTTGCCTGTGGTTTCCGTGACGATCTTGGCCAATTCATCTTCGCTATCGAGTGAAAACGAGCGGATACCGTGCACGTGGTAGGCCTTGCGGATGGCCTCGCGAGATTTGATGGGGTGCATAAAATGAAGATGCGCACCCGGTATCGTGACGGCGTCTTCAAGTTCGGGCACGGATGCTACGTCGAAATGACGGATTCCGGCACCATACAGTGCGCCAATAAAGAAGACACTACTATTGGCCTTGTAAGCATAGGCCACGTCGCCTGGAAAATTGTCGATGAACCAGCGCGCGGCTCGAGCGGCGGCATGAGGGCGGGCTGCAATAACAGGCCGCTCGGGCTTTTTCTCCGCAACAAATTGGGCGGCGGTCGCAAATCGTTCCACTAGTGTCCTGTCTCCGAAATGCCTTCATATCTCGCCGCACCCTTGCAAAGGCATTCCGGAGACTGAAGGGCACTAGAAAACCTATGAGTCTAGTGTGGTTCTAGTCTCGCGATTGCCTTAGCCAACCAAGCCGCGAAAGGAGAAGGCAATTGCGAGACGCCACACTAGTAGAGGCCTCCAGCCAACTCGACTACCAGAAGCGCCGTGCGATCTTAGAATTCGATGGCCGCCGTGCGTTTGGCTGCATGTAGGGCCAAGCGTCATGGGTGTAAAGAGGCGCGGTCGGTGCACCCCGAACCTTGCCCAATCCTTAGCCAACTGAAATCCCTCTTATTTAGAGAACTCAGGGCAGGTCCGTCACCGGGCACCGTTGAGAACCGGCACGCCTACTCTATTATATGGCTTGATCGCAGGCAGGTATGAGCGACCCTCGATCGATTCAAAAACACCTCGCCACGGAGTACGATTTCACAGCAGGCGGGCGTTTTCTGGGGCTGCGGGCCATCGTTCAACTGTGACTTATGTGCCTTCGCAGGTGTTGCATAGCGTTTCGCCGTTGGCTTTTCCACCGGTTCCGCACCTGCGATAATTACATTTTATTATATATTTTCAATGTGCTAGCGTCTCATCGTGGCGGATGCGCAACAGGGTTGAGCCCGATCCCCTCAAAAGCTGTCAGCATCATTGTTGCGCAGGGGAGAATCACAGAGTCTGCAAACCAACGGCGAACACGAGATCACTCGCGCCGTCCGATCGTCTAAGAGCGCGGTTTGTACAGTTTGCGTAAGGCGTACGCCATCGAAGATGCCAACTGCAGATTGGGAGACTACATAATGAACAAGTTTAGCCTTAGCGCCCTGGTGGCAGCTGGCCTTTTGGCCGGTGCTGCTACGAGCGCGTCAGCTGCCGACCTGGGCGGCAATTGCTGCGCAGACCTGGAAGAGCGCATTGCCGAACTCGAAGCCACCACCGCTCGTAAGGGAAACCGCAAGGTTTCGCTGACGATCTCGGGTTGGGTTGCCGAGCAGGTTGTGTTCTGGGATGACGGCGTCGAAAGCAACGTTTACGTTGGCGGCATCGGCACCACACTGGCATCGCACTTCAAGTTGACGGGTCAGGCACAGATCTCGCCAGGCTGGTCAGCTGGTTACGTGATGCACGTTGAAGGCCGTTCCAACGAGCCTCTCGCTTGGAATGCCTCGACCTCGGGCGGTCCTGCCCAGCTCGTGAACCTCTTGCAGTCGTTCTGGTTTGTGAAGAGCGACACGCTCGGTAAGGTCAGCGTTGGCCTCCAGTCGCAGGCTTCGGACAACACGGCCATCCTCGTTGACGGTTCGGGCTCGCTCGTTCCTGCTAACTGGGTGATCTTCGACGGCGCCAACTTCGGCGTTCGTAACTCTGCAGGCGCACAGACGGGCCTCACGTTTGGATCCTTCGGCTTCTGCCATCACATCAACGCTGGCATCGCTGCTGACTGCAACGGCGTTCCGCTGAATGCAGTTCGCTACGACAGCCCCACGTTCGGTGGCTTCTCGGTTTCGGCATCTTGGGGTGAAGACGACTTCTGGGATATCGCAGCTCGTTACGCCGGCGAATTCTCGAGCATCAAGGTTGCAGTTGCTGCCGCCTACTCGAGCAACGTTGACGAAAACGTCCTCGGTGGCGTGATCGCACGCGACTCGCAGTACTTCCAAGTTGGTGCTTACGTTCAGCACATGCCCACGGGCCTGTTCCTGTACGGCGCCTACGGCGATGAATCGAGCGACAACGTGAGCGCACTTAACGGTGCCTTCTCGGTCGACAGCGATCATTGGTACCTGAAGGCTGGTATCCGCACGAAGCTGAACCCGCTGGGCGCTACCGTATTCTACGGCGAATACGCAGAGCACAACGACATGGCTTCGGAAGCTATCATCTTCGCTCCCGGTGCTACCGAATCTGAACTGCAGCGTTGGGGCCTGGGCATCGTCCAGGAAGTTGACGCCGCTGCGATGTCGGTCTGGCTGAAGTATCGCAACATGGACGCTTCGACGGACGCTGTTGGCCTTCAGGACCTCCAGGACATCGACTTCGTCGGCATGGGCGCCCTCATCAACTTCTAATCGAAGTTGAAGGTAAGCTAACGGAAGAGGCCGCTCGCGAGAGCGGCCTTTTTCATTTTGCGCGTTACGCAAATTTGTTTGGCGCTGGCGGCTCGCGGGAAAGCTTGGGCCAGCCTACAAGTTGCTGGGCAAAGCTGATCTTGGCTTGTTATACATCTTGGTATGTTCATAACCTTCTTCAACGAACTGCGCTCGGCCAAGGTGCCCGTCACCTTGAAGGAATATTTAACGCTGATGCAGGCTGTGGCTGCTGATTGCGCGGGCGGCAAAGTCGAGGATTTTTATTATCTATCCCGCGCAACTCTTGTGAAGGACGAGCGCTATATTGATCGCTTCGATCAAGTCTTCGGCCACGTATTCAAGGGGCTCGATCTGATGCCTGAAAGTCCAACAGGCGATATTCCCGAAGAATGGCTGCGCGCAATTTCCGAACTCTATCTGACCCCCGCAGAGATGGATAAAATCCAAGCTCTGGGTGACTGGGAAAAGATCATGGAGGAACTCGCCAAGCGGCTGGCTGAGCAAAAGGAACGCCACCAGGGCGGCAACAAGTGGATTGGCACCGGCGGCACGTCGCCATTTGGCGCCTATGGCTACAACCCGGCCGGCATCCGCATCGGCCAAAAGGAGAGCCGTCACCGGCGCGCCATCAAGGTCTGGGACAAACGCGAATTCAAGGATCTCGCCGATGATCAGGAATTAAGCACGCGCAACATCAAGGTGGCTCTGCGGCGCCTGCGCAAGTTTGCCCGCCAAGGAGCGGCCGAAGAACTCGACCTCGACGGCACCGTGCGCGGAACAGCCCACCGCGGCTATCTCGACATCCACATGCGCCCCGAGCGGCGCAACACTGTCAAGGTGCTGATGTTCTTTGACATCGGTGGGTCCATGGACTGGCACGTCAAGGAGGCGCAGGAACTATTCTCGGCGGCACGCGCGGAGTTCAAGCATCTGGAGTTTTTCTACTTCCACAATTGTCTGTATGAAAACGTCTGGCGCGATAACGCCCGGCGCTGGACGGGCACCACACCAACATGGAATGTGCTGCACACTTACCCTACCGATTACAAGGTTATCTTTGTCGGCGATGCCGCCATGAGTCCGTACGAAATTACCAGGGCCGGAGGCTCAGTCGAGCACATGAACCCCGAAGCGGGAGCGACGTGGCTGTCGCGCGTGACCGGAATCTACCCGCACTGCGTATGGCTCAACCCGGTGGCAAGGGATCAGTGGGACTGGACGCCTTCTGTTGGCCTCATCCACCGCCTAATGGAAGGGCGAATGTATGAAATGACCCTGGAAGGGCTCGATTCGGCCATGAGGGCGTTAATGCGTTAATAATCAGGCCCGATTGTATGGCCCCGATATCCAGTGTGCGAGATGTGTCTCAACGTGACGCATCAAAGAATGAGCGTTTTGCTCGGTCCTATTCATACGGCCAATTGACCCCAATCCTGAATCCCGGCAAAAGTCTGTCACGCGCGACTGATTGGAGACTGCAAATGAAAGCGTCTGACCTCGCCCTGATCATGGGCAGCCTAGCGCTCACCGGATGTTCGTCGTTGCCCAGCTTGTCGACGGGCTCAGTCTTTGGTGGCAGCACCGCGCCCGCCGGAGCGACGGCCGTGCAGTCCGCCGCCGATGTCAATCCAATTGCAACAAGCGATCCAACTTCGCGAGCCTTCCAGGTTGGCACTGTTTCAGCACGTGCCGTGAAGTGCGGCTATAATTTCGACCCGGTAAAATTGCGTGCGGCGTTCCTGGCGGCTGAGGTCGGTGCCGGTGCAAGCACCGCAGACGTTCCGCGTATCGAACAGATTTACGATGTGTCGTTTACCGGCGTTGCCAAAGCCACGGCAACTGATCCCAAGTACTGCACCGATGCCCGCACAAAAGAAATCAAGGCCGATCTGACGAGGCACTTGGCTGGCGACTTCACACCGCCGCCACGCAAGCAGGCGGTTGCCGAAAGTGGCGGATTGTTCTCGGACTGGGGCAGCAGCAGTGGCAAGGACACCGGCCCCAAATTCCAGCATCCAATGGACAACCGCTGAACGGCGCACCGGCAGCATCCACATTGAGGCCCGCGCCGTGCTTCACCAATCAAGATCGCGTGGTGGCTTGGGGAACATGATGGCCTCGATAAACTCAATCAGCACGTCGATGATCTGAAACATGATTCTACTCCTGTAATAGTCTCCTCAAAAAGAGAGTATCTGATGCGGTAATGATTGCGCCCATTTAGCAGTCTGAACAAACCGCATTGCTTTACAGGCCATGTAAGTTTTCGTTATGTGAGCCATGGCACGCAGGCTCCCATCGCTCAACGCTCTCAAAGCCTTCGAAACGGCCGCGCGGCACGTGAGTTTCTCACTCGCGGCAGCCGAGTTAAACGTCACGCACGCTGCCATCAGCCGTCATATCCGCGAGCTTGAAGCTTCGCTTGGCGCCAAGCTATTCCATCGCACAGGCCGCGGTGTTGAGTTGACGGAACAGGGCCTGACCCTGGCCAATGATTTGACGCCGGCCTTTGACCTTCTCGCTAAGGCAACCAGCAGCTTTGCAGCGCCGCGCAACCGCAATCAGCTCGTCATCAGTTCCGAAGTTCCCTTCGCCGCCCTTTGGCTTGTGCCGAGGCTTGGACGCTTTACAGCAAACCACCCCGAAATCGATCTGGTGCTCGATCCGACCAACCGCTTGGTCGACTATTCGAAGAATGAGGCCGATCTGGGCATTCGCTATGGCCAGGGCAAATGGCGTGATGTCGATGCGATGATGTTAGTCGAGTGCAGTTTTGCGCCCGTGTGCAGTCCTGCATTCTTAGAAACCAACGCTATCGTTTCGCCATTCGATCTGGGCCGTGTGGCACTGCTCCAAGAAGATACCAAGCAACCCTGGTGTGACTGGCTTTCAGCAGCTGGCGTGGCCGGCAGCGTAACCGCTTCGGGCCCAACTCTCAAAGGACACCTAACGCTCGCAGCCGCCGAATCCGGTCAGGGCTTTGCGCTCGCCGATGAAATTATGGCGGGCGATGCCCTGCTGGCAAAGCGGCTAGTCCGGCCGTTCGATATATCTGTGCGCGATCACGCCTACTTTCTGGTCAGGGGTGCGGGCAGCAAGGAGAGCAAGCCCGCTCAGGCCTTCCGGACGTGGCTGACGGCGGAATTGGCGGTTTCGATCCATGCGTTGCAGGCGATGAAATAGAAAAAATCAAATTTTCAAAATAGCCGCTGAATCACCCCGTGCCCGTTTCGCCGTCGCGGTCCTGATCGATGACACGGATACCAGCGATCTTGGCATCGGGAAACTCTGCAAGTATGGCGGCAACAGCCGGATGAGCTTTGACGGCTGCCAGATCCTGCGCCTCACGCTCACGCCGGATTTCGCCAAGCGCCGGCCCGCCACGCACTTTCGACAGCATCACCATCCAGCGCCGTCCGGTCCAGGCATTGAGCTTTTCACGCAACTCGTTGGCAATCTCGCCGCCCGCCCCTGGTAGGAGGAAAAGATCGATGGCGCCGCTTGCAGCGTCAAACTTGACGAGGCTGACCTGCTCTTCGAGCTGAATCTTCAAGCGCACGTCGCGACGGTCTCCAACCAGGGCCACAACATCCGCAAAAGTGCGGATCGGGCGCAGAGAAGCAGTGGCCGGGGGGCGCGCGATCCCGTCCTCTTCAACTTCGAGGCCTTCAATCACCGGTTCTGTGAACTCGTCGTGACCAATTCCGCTGGCAAGCTGGTTGAAGGCTTCTTCGTCACTGGCAAAATCAGGTGCGGAGGCGGATGGCGCTTGCACAGCCAGCGGCGGCGCATCCTGCTCCTCCCAGGGCGGGCGCACACCGGGCGGCACAGCTGGGACAGGTGCCTTGACCAATGCTGGCGCACGGTTGGCTATCTGGGCTGGCGATGCTGCCTGGTTGATAGTTGTGCGCGGAACGGGGCCTGCAGCAGCAGGTGACGCCTCTCCACGGCGCACGACGGCAACCGAATCACCGCCCATGGCTTTTATGATATCTCCAGGTGACGGCAAGTCAGCCGTGTAGGCGATACGGATCAAAACCATTTCCGCTGCAGCAACGGGATCGGGCGCTTTGGCAGTCTCTTCCAGTCCCTTGAGCAGCATCTGCCACGCGCGCGCCAACAGCGGCACCGAAAGTTGTGCGGCCAGTGCCGCAGCGCGCCGCTTGTCTTCGCTGGGCAAGGCTTCGCCGCCAGCCTCTGGGCCCGCAGCCTTGATGCGGGTGACCAGATGCACAGTCTCGGCCAGTTCTCCCAGTACCTGAGTTGGGTCGGCGCCATCGTGATACAAGCCGGCAAAGGTGTTGAGGGCCGCAGCCGGCGTACCGCTGAATAAGATTTCGAGGAGATCAAAAATGCGGCCGCGATCTGCCAGACCCAGCATGGCACGCACTGTAGCGGCAGGCACGGTACCTGTGCCCGCTCCCCCAGACCCCATGGCGATAGCCTGATCAAGAATGGAAAGTCCATCGCGCACTGAACCTTCGGCGGCCCGCGCAATCATGGCCAATGCATCGGACTCTACAGTGGCGCCTTCATTGGCGGTGATCTTTTCGAAGTGACGCACCAGCACCGGCACGCCGACCCTGCGCAAATCGAAACGCTGGCAACGCGACAACACGGTGACTGGAACCTTGCGGATTTCAGTGGTGGCAAAAATAAACTTCACATGCTCGGGCGGCTCTTCCAGTGTTTTTAGAAGACCATTGAATGCGGCCTTCGAGAGCATGTGGACTTCGTCGATAATGAAGACCTTGATACGCGCCAGGATTGGCTTGTAGCGCGCGCTCTCGATAATCTCGCGGATGTTGTCAATGCCGGTGTTGGAAGCTGCGTCCATCTCGATCACATCAGGATGGCGGCTTTCGATGATATCGGCGCAGTGACGGCCGAACACAGGCATGTCGATGGTTGGCTGATCGATCGTATCGGTCGAATAATTGAGTGCGCGCGCCAATATGCGCGCTGTCGTGGTCTTGCCGACGCCGCGCACGCCTGTCAGCATGTAGCCTTGTGCAATGCGTCCTGTTGCAAACGCGTTGCGAAGCGTCTGCACCATGGCCTCTTGGCCGATCAGGTCGTCGAATGTCGCTGGCCGGTACTTGCGCGCCAAAACAACATAAGGCTTGGCCGCGGCTTGCACGCCGCCGTTCGTCTCAACTTCGCCAGTCAATTTCTTTTTGGCCATCACAAACCGTAGGTTGGGCTGAGCCTCTGGGCGAAGCCCAATTTTTGTTGGTCGTGCTCTAGGTGTTTGGGCTTCGGCCGCTCCAGCGGCCGATACTGCGTCTAGCATCTGGGCTGTCTAAGCCCAACCTACAAACAGAGCGCCCAAGTTTTGCCCCTTAAGGGGTATTTTGACTTGCCCCGTAGGGGATATTCTGACTTGCCCCGTAGGGGATATTTTGACTTGCCCCGTAGGGGGCAGGGCGCAACGCGCCCCGTGGCAAGCCACACCCCCGTAGAGCGCCATGTCGCGCACGGCCGCAAGTGGGGCGCGTGAACGATAAAAGAGAGGTTGGCGAACGACCCGCAACCGGTTCGTTAGGGCTGCTTCCTTCCGGACCTGACCCGGTTGGCGAGGGATGCGTCCGCCGCCAACCTCCCGGCCATCTTATGGGGTATTGGAAGGCTCCCTGCAAGGTGCCAGACGCGCTCCCATCGCAACATTTCCAGCTTTTTCCAGTGAGATAGGCCTTCTAGCCGTGCGAAGCGCGTTGCACAGCGGCTCGTGGCCGTGCCATGACGGCGGCTGATGATTTGATTTGCCAGGGCCATAAGGAACACCACGTGATCAGCTGGACGCCCATCGCCAAGTTTGTCGAGCCTGAGTGGGATCTGCCGGGCACCACGCCCGTTCCGCTGCTGTTCTGGCGCCCGTCGAAAAAGGCGGCAACCTTTGGCTTCATCCGCGATGGCGAGCTGTTCGATGCCAATTGGCTCTATGTGTGCGATTCAAACAAGGTCACGCACTTCGCCATGATCAATGGTCCAGAGTGACATTGCGGTTAGGGAAGTTTTGAGACACGAACTCGATCGGCCCCCGTGCCGCGCATGAGCGTCGAGGTATCCCTATCGACATCCCGTAAACTAAGTTGCGCTATTTTGGCAGGGCAATCACTGCATCCCGGTCGATAGGCTTCCAATAGATGATTGACGAGCGTCCCACTTTCGAACGCATAGCTGCGTTTGCGGCAAATATATGCGTCATCGGCGCAGGCCCCGCCGGCATCATCACGGCACTCGAACTGGCGAACAAGGGCGAGCGGGTTCTGCTCCTGGAAAGCGGAGGGCGGAATTCCTGTCAAAAAGTGCAGGATCTGCAAACCGCTGAAAACTTAAATCCGGACCACCATCACGACCCTCGCACCACGGTTGCGCGCCGTCTGGGCGGCACCTCCAATCTATGGGGCGGACGTTGCTTGCCGCATGACCCGGTTGATTTTCAGGACCGGCCCTGGATTTCCCAATCCCGCTGGCCAGTTTGTGAAGCGGATCTTGCCCTCTACCAGGAAAAGGCCTGCATCAAACTGGGCGCGGGCCACGGCAACTTTAGCTCACAATTGCCAGACGTTGCCGCAGATGACGCCTTCAGCGCCGATAGCCTCGAACGCTGGAGTAATGTTCCGCGTATGCAAGTCCTGCACAAGGCAGCATTAGAGCAGCATCCCAATTTGTGCGTCGTGCTTGGCGCGACGGCACTTGGATTTGAATACGACGGCGCCGGCCGCATCGCTGCCATAGAGACGCATCTGGAAAGTCACGGCAAAGGCCGCATCGCCGTCTCACACGTGATCCTCGCCGCGGGCGGCAACGAAAGCACACGCCTCTTGCTGGCCGAGCAACGCAAGTATCCTGGTCTCTTTGGCGTTGAACTCGGCCGCAATTACATGGGCCACGTGAACGGCTGCATCGCCGATATCAACTTTACCAACACGGCCTTTCACGACGGCCTCGATTTCCATGCCGATGAAAATGGTTCTTACGTACGCCGCCGCATCATGCCGAGTGCTGAAACACAAGCGGCACACAAGCTCGCCAATGTGGCCTTCTGGCCCGTGGTGCCTGAGATTGCCGACCCGGCGCACCAGTGCGGGCCGTTGTCGGCGGTCTTCCTGGCCCTGTCGATCGCACCGATCGGGCGCCGTCTCCTGGCGGAACCCATGCGCTTGAAGCACGTAGGTGAGGCGCCCTATCAACGCCTTGCTCACATCGGCAACATGCTGCGCGATCCGCTGAACACAATCGGCTTTGCGCCCTGGTTCTTGTGGAAGACGAAGATCGCCAAGCCGCGCCTACCCGGTTTGTTTATCAAGAACCCTGCCCAACGCTATGGCCTCGAGTACCACTCCGAACATCTGCCATCGCCAGATAGCCGGCTGACGTTATCGGACGAGAGCGACCGCTTAGGGCTTCCCAGGCTCAAGATTGATCTGCGCTTCTCGGACGCGGATGCCGCATCCGTGGTGCGGGCGCATGATGCCATCGAGGCATGGCTCGCCCGCAACCGCCTCGCATCGCTGACGTATCGGATGCCCGCCGGTGCACGAGCTCAGTCAGTGCTGGATCAGGCCAAGCACGGCGCCCACCAAATCGGCACCATCCGTATGGGGGCCTCGCGCCTCGACGGTGTGGTTGATGGCAACTGCCGCGCTTTCGATGTCCCCAATCTTCATGTTGTTTCGACCGCGGTCCTGCGCACATCGAGCCATGGCAACCCGACGATGACCGCCGTGCAGCTTGGCCTGCGTCTGGCGGACGAATGGGCCATGGCGCTCCGGCAGCAACCACTTGGGCAAGTGCGCAGACTGGCTTAGGCAAGCGCGCTTCCGGAAA
Source organism: Hyphomicrobium sp. (assembly GCA_040080075.1). GTDB lineage: Bacteria > Pseudomonadota > Alphaproteobacteria > Rhizobiales > Hyphomicrobiaceae > JANNFX01. The sequence goes on from JBEBJD010000034.1 coordinate 28,994, forward strand.
AGTGCGAAGCGGTTTTCCGAAGAGAAGCCCGTCACAACAGAGTGCTTTCCGGAAAAGTGTGAAGCGGTTTTTCGCAAAGAAACACGGTAGGTCAAAGATCTAGGGTCTGTCCGCGATTCAATCAAAACCGGATAGACCCCAGCGTTAAGCGGTGAGCGTATTGCTGAAGGTCAAGCCGTCGCAAACTTTTTAATTCCCGCCCGCTCCACGGTCCTCAAGCAGAAAAGCAGAGCATCAAAACCGCTGATCACTGCGTCCGCACCCAGTCCATTGACAGGCTCGCGGCTGTAACCATGGCTTAGAAGTATGCACCGCACTCCGGCGGCAATGGCTGCTCCCACATCGGCGGCGCTGTCACCCACCATCACGGTTTGATGTGACGGCACGTCTAAGTCGTGCAAGACCTTGTCGAGCATGGCAGGAGATGGCTTCAACGGCAAAGTCCCATTGGCGGCCACCACGGACTTAAAGTAAGGAGCGAGCGCCAACTGGGTCAGGATGGCTTGCGTCAGTCCAGCTGGCTTGTTGGTGCAAACGCCAAGTGCCACACCATCTGCGGTTAAGCTCTCCAACACCTCGATAACACCTGGATAGATGACGGTATTCTGGGCCGGCGCTTGCGCATAGGCGGCGAGAAAATCGGCATAGACACGATCGATGCGGGATGCCCCGGCATTCTCTCCACACGCCGTCAATCCGCTTTCGATCAATCGCCTAGCTCCGCCGCCAACGAAACTTATAACCAGATCGAGGGCAAGCGGACGGTGCCCCGCGTGTGCCAAAGCCACGTTCAACGCGGCCGCGATATCTGGTGCGCTGTCGGCGAGCGTACCATCGAGATCGAAGATAACGGCACGCGGCACCGTTTCGGGCGGCATTAGCGGGTCAGCG
>JBEBJD010000271.1:0-29488 GCA_040080075.1 Hyphomicrobium sp.
AGCTATTCTTGGCTCGATGACTCCTAAAGAGCGCCGTGTGCCGAAAATTCTCGACGCCAAGCGCAAGCGGCGCATTGCGGCCGGTTCGGGTACAAAAGTCGAAGACATCAACAAGCTCCTAAAAATGCATCGCAACATGGCCGACGTCATGAAGACCATGGGGCGCAATCCCGGCATGATGGCGCGCATGGCTGGTGCCATGGGTCTTGGTGGTATGCCAGGTGGCGGAGCTGGGGCCCCTAGCGCTGACGAATTGGCCAAGATGCAAAAAGAATTGGCGGCGCTTGATCCCAACGCCATTGCGCAGTTGCCAGCCGAGCTGCGCGAAAGCTTGCCCAAAGAGTTCGGCGGATTGGGCGGCTCGGCTCTGGCCAAGGCTGGCGTTAAATTGCCGGGTCTGGGTGGCGGACCGCTGTTGCCGGGCCTGGGTGGTGGATTAGGTGGTCCCGGCCCGAGGTTTCCGTTTGGCGGGCCGGGGAAGAAAAAATGATCTTCGATTATTTCACCAGCGACTTCTGGAAGCTGGCCCTTCCCGTTTCAACCCTCATCATGGCGTTTGCCTCGGCCCTGTTCGGTTTCCTGGGCTGGCGCGCCGAGGGCTCGCGCCGTCAGGCCGAAGCCCGCCGCGTGCGCCTTGAAGCCACCATCGACGATTTGGCAGAGCTGTTTGCCGCTGTGCCTCATGACCGGACCAAGTGGGACGCGGCCTTCACGCAGACCTTCGTCGAGAAGCTATGCAAGGTCGACTTCAAACTCGATGACGACAATCCGCACGCCAAAACTCTGGTGACGGCGATCCAGAAGATTTTACCCCAAGAGCAAAAGAACCGTGATGACGAGCACATGGCTCTCTACAACGCGGCCCGATCAACGGCCAAAGACTACCTCGATCACGAGTGGAAGAAGTTCAAGTCAGAGACCGGAACCAAAGATTGAATCTCCGGTGGCACTGCAAATGCCTCCCGGGAAATTTTGAGAATACGTAATAAAACATCAGGAGAATGAAGAGAATGTCAGCCAAGATCAGACTGTCGCGTGGTGGCTCCAAGAAGCGCCCGTACTATTACATCGTTGTTGCCCACACCTCGGCACCGCGCGATGGCCGCTATATCGAGCAGATCGGCACCTTCGATCCGATGCTCAAGAAGGACAACCCCGAGCGCCTCAAGCTCAACGCCGAGCGTGCGGCCCACTGGTTGAAGTGCGGCGCCCAGCCGACCGATCGCGTGGCCCGCTTCCTCGATGGCGCAGGGCTGTTGAAGCGTACCGCGGTCAAGAGCGTCGCCAAAGCGCTGCCCAAGAAGAAGGCGCAGGAGCGCGCCAAGGCCGCTGCTGAAAAAGCTGCAAAGGCCACCGAAGCAGCATAACTCCGGTAGGGGCCTCGCGCCGCTGCATTGGAAAAAGGAAGCCATTGCTGGCTTCCTTTTTTGTTGCAAAATCCAGGCGCTGATCTTCTCTATTGGGCTGATCCAGGCTCACCTGACTTGACAATTGAGCCTTGCTCCTGGTCTTTCTCACTGGTAGCACGGCGGGCACAGCTTCTACGCGAATGGCGTTGCTGAACATGGGAGAAGGTCAATGGAAGTTTCCGCGCGGCAGCTTTTCATGGGTTTTCTTGCCGGTGCCATTGCCGTGGTGACAGCACACGAGGCGATCAATTATGTGCTGCTTCAGCAGGGCCTTTTTCCGCGCGTGCCTTGGTCGATGGAACCGGCGGCAGTCACGGGCGTGCCGCAGATCGTCAGCGCCATGTTCTGGGGTGGTGTGTGGGGATCGGTCTTTGCGCTGGCCATGGGGCACCGCAACTCACTGTTGAACGGCGTGCTATTTGGCGTGCTCGGTCCGGCGCTGCTCGGTGTGTTCATTGCCGTGCCGTTGCTGACGGGCCGTTTCCCGATGTTCTTTGGCGGCGATGCCAAAATGATAGGTTCGGTGATGCTGATCCTCGCTGGCTGGGGGGCTGCAACCGCGTGGCTTTATGGAAAGCTTGCATCGCGCTGAGCCTTGCCAGTCGGATTATGATCAACGAAGTTTAATGAGGCTTTCGGGCCCCCTTATTTATTTGGTGCGCATCGCGCAGTGATTGCCTCGTGCGGCGCATCTGGTGGACTTGACGGTTAGGAGGAGGCAGGACGCGATTGCGCTTCACCTGTTCGCGGGAACGTGACCCTGGACTACGCAAACACCGATTTTCGCATGAATGCCGCGGCCGCTGAACTTGTCGGCCCTTGATCTTGAGTGGACTGCGGGCATGCTGAATAACGCCCTATCGTTCCGTACGATGTACATTGATTGGCGGCGGCACTTCGCGTTAAATGTCAGTACGCCGCTTGAAGTTTTGACTGCTAACTAAATCCACCAAAGTGGGGGAACCGCATGAAACGGACGCTTAACTTGGGCACCGCAGCTCTCTTGTCCGGCGTGCTTTGCCTGTCACCTGCTTCCGGCCAGAACATTGACCTCAACAGTCAAGTGGCGGCAGACGAAACGCGATTGATAGAAATTTTCAAAAAAATTCATGCCAACCCCGAGCTTTCCATTCAAGAGACCGAAACCGCGGCATTGATTGCGGCCGAGCTGAAAACAAACGGCTTCGAGGTGCAGACCGGCATCGGAAAAACCGGCGTCGTTGGCATTATGAAAAATGGCCCCGGGCCGGTGATCATGTTTCGTGCCGATATGGACGCGTTGCCTCTCAAAGAGGAATCGGGCCTTGCCTATGCCAGTACCAAGACGGGCACGACGCTCGATGGCCTGAAGTCTTCGATTGCACATGTCTGCGGTCACGACGCGCACGTCACCTGGTTGATCGGTGTGGCGAAGGTGATGGCCGCGCAAAAAGCTAATTGGTCGGGGACGCTCATTTTGCTTGGCCAGCCTGGCGAAGAGGCCTTTATGGGCGCCGTCGGAATGGTGAACGACAGTTTGTATTCGAAAATCCCAGAGCCTTCAGTGATCTTCGCCTCGCACACCAATCCAATCTGGCCAGCAGGCGCGGTTGGCATGGGGCCGGGCCGGCGTATGGCGGGCGCCGACCAGTTGAATGTCACCATCAAAGGCATCGGCGGTCATGGGTCGACGCCGCATGCCTCGATCGATCCAGTCGTGATGGCCGCTGAGGCTATCATGGGCTATCAGACGATTGTCAGCCGCCGCATAGATCAGACGGAGCCGGTGGTTCTGACAGTTGGAGCGGTTGAGGCGGGAACTGTCGGCAACATCATTCCCGACAGCGCCAAATTGAGGCTGAGCATCCGCTGGTACAGCAAGGCGGCCCGTGAGCAGATCATCGCGATGGTCAAACAGATGACGGACGCGATTGCCGTTGGCAATGGCGTGCCGGCGGACCGCATGCCGGAATACGACAGCACACAATCGATCACTCCGGTCATCAACGACGATGGCCTGGTGGCTGAGGTGCGCCCTGTACTGGAGAAAGTTCTGGGCAAAGGCAACGTCTATCCGGGACTGCCCATGCAGATGGGTTCGGAAGATTTCCAGATGCTGGTGGACCCGGTCAAGGACGTAAAAATTCTGCACATGGAAGTCGGTGTCGCAAAGCCCGAAGTGGTGAAGGGCTTCTTAGAAAAGGGCACCATGCCGCCATACGTGAACCATCATCCGAAATTTCAAGTCGAGCTGCCGGCCATTGCCGCGGGCGTCAAAGCCAACGCCGCGGTTCTGCTGGAGCTGCTGAAGAAGAGTCCGTAGGCGCGCGCAGTCATATATAGCCGCAAATAAGTAAGGTGGCTCGATCGCTGCGAGCGGGCAGCACCCTGGACTCCCGTCATGGCCGTGGAGACGGCCATCCACGACAATGATCAACGGGCTTTGTGTTGCGGCTGGAGCGGGATGTTGCAGCGGCGCGCTTCAAGCGGCATCACCATGCAAGCGGATGCTTGCCGTGGATGGCCGCCTGTCGCGCTAACGCGCGATCGTTGCGCATCCACGCTTTGCGTGGCTACGTCACGACGCGGCCATGACGGGGAGGGGGAGTCGTGTCTGTACAATGATGCTCCGCCGCCAAGTCCCCCTGGATGTCATCCTCGCGCTTGTCCCCAGCTGTCATCCTCGCGCTTGTCCCCAGCTGTCATCCTCGCGCTTGTCGCGAGGACCCATCATGCAACAAAATCTAGCGATCATTTCTTTGCTCAGCGCGCGCCACTGGCTCATGACGCGTCACCCTCCAACGCGGAAAAATGGGTCCTCGCGACGAGCGCGAGGATGACACCTGTGGGTGTGTCGCGAGCGGGGACACGACCTGATCGCCTGATTGGTCATCGCAGTTGAAACCATCGCCCTGCGGTCAGGCAGTGTCCCCGGAAAAGTGCGAGTATCAATAGCTAAACAGAACAGGGTAGGACTTTTTTTATTTCCGGCCCTCGTGTCCAAAGCTACTTGTCTTGAAGCGCTAGACTGTATTCCTCGAGCAACTTAAGGCAGTCCATGTTCTCGAGCTTGACCATAGAATGGAGAATATCGCCATTCGAATGTTTTCGTCGAAATGCGATCTCCAGTCTTGACACGACGTCTTCCCGAGCTGCGCTGGCCACGCCTACAGCGGTTCCAAAAATCTGTCTAACTTTAGTTAGTGTCTTTGGGTCGAGTAGATCGACATTTTGCTTGTGATAACCAAATCCTAAAAACACCATTGTTTCGGCTTTTTGAATTTGACGAGAAATTGCCAATAGCGTGTTTTGTTCCGTAACTCGCTCTGTGAACGTCTTGATTTGCTTGGCGATCGGAAGAAGATTATTGACTTGCTCTAGCCCAAACTCGAGAACTGGCATTTGATTGCTACCGGGTAAGGCCGACAACGAGCCGTAGGGGTGAGTGACTACGAGATGATTACTCAGTTCAACCGCTGCGTTCCATTCAAGAGCGTAGAGTTGCATCATCGCCACCCTAACAAACTGTTCGAAGCTTCGATCATAGTTGAACGAAATTATGCTCACTCGAGATAGCGCCTCGGGTAAGTCACCTTGGGTTACGTCTTCAAAGCAAATTTGTGCAAACTGTTGATGCCATTTGCCGTCGAAGCTAGCCGCATGCCCCCTAGAAAGCTTGTCGTACCGGAGTTCGACTATCTTCTGCTCGATTTCTAAAATGATAGAAGCAATAGTCGTTTTCGCGCAAATTGCGAGACCAGGCTCGGCCTTGCGCATTTCAAGAAAGTTGTCGATCGAGCTTGCAAGACCGACCCCTTTCCTTATCATTTCAGCTGCTTTGAAAAAGTCCTGCTGACTGATTTCGGGCGCTTCGCTTTGTGTAAGCGCTCGAAGTATATTTCTTGATTCTTCTTCGACTGGTTCCAATTGTCCCCACTCATCACGGGGGAATTTCAGCCGTCCTGCAATAATTTTCTTTAACTCTTTCCCAAGTGGAAAACCGAAATCAAGGCTCGATGCCGCGCCAAGTACTATCAGCGTATTTGGCTTGAACACCCCAGCCCCCCTCAATTATCATCCATCTTCAAAGCCGCAATGAACGCTTCTTGCGGGATCTCTACGCGCCCGAATTCGCGCATCTTTTTCTTGCCGGCTTTTTGCTTGTCCAAAAGCTTGCGCTTACGTGAAATGTCGCCGCCGTAGCATTTGGCGATGACGTCCTTGCGCATGGCTTTGATGGTTTCGCGCGCAATGACCTTGCCGCCAATAGCCGCCTGCACCGGGATCTGGAACAGATGCGGCTTGATCAGCTCTTTGAGCTTTTCGCACATAGACCTGCCGCGGCTTTCGGCGCGCGTGCGATGCACGACCATTGACAGCGCATCGACCGGTTCGGCGTTGACGAGCACCGACAACTTGACGAGGTCGCCCTCTTGATAGTCCTTGATGTGGTAGTCGAACGAGGCATAGCCGCGCGACACCGACTTCAAGCGATCATAAAAATCGAACACCACTTCGTTGAGCGGCAGCTCATAGACGAGCATGGCGCGCGTGCCCACATAGGTGAGCTGGGACTGGCGTCCGCGCCGGTCTTGGCACAACTTCAACACGGCGCCCAGATAATCGTCGGGCACCAGAATGGTGGCTTCGATCCACGGTTCCTCGATGTGATCAATGCGCACGACGTCGGGCATATCGGCCGGGTTGTGCATGTCTATGACGGTGCCATCCGTCATGTGCAGCTTGTAGATGACTGACGGTGCGGTGGTGATGAGATCGAGATTGAATTCGCGCTGCAGCCGCTCGGTGATGATTTCCAAGTGCAAGAGCCCGAGGAATCCGCAGCGGAAGCCAAAGCCGAGCGCCGCCGAGCTTTCTGTTTCAAACGAGAAGCTGGCATCGTTGAGGCGCAGGCGTGACATGGCTTCGCGCAGGTCTTCAAAGTCGGCGGCATCGACCGGGAACAGGCCGCAGAACACAACCGGTTGAGCTTGCTTGAAGCCGGGCAGGGCCACTGCCGTGGGGTTCTTTTCGTCGGTAACGGTGTCGCCAACGCGCGTATCGGCCACTTCCTTGATGGCGGCCGTGAAGAAGCCGACCTCGCCGGGGCCAAGTTCGCCCAACATTTCCTGCTTGGGGCGGAAGATGCCGACGCGGTCGATCTGATAGTGGCCGCCCGACGCCATCATCTGAACTTTCTGGCCTTTTTTGAGCGTACCTTCCTTGATGCGCACTAACACCACCACGCCTAGATACGCATCATACCAGCTGTCAACCAGCATGGCCTTGAGCGGCTGGTTGGGGTCGCCAGTTGGCGCGGGCAAGCGCTCGACGATGGCTTCCAATACGGCTGCCACGTTGAGGCCGGTCTTGGCAGAGACGCCCACTGCGCCCGAGGCATCGATGCCGATGACGTCTTCGATTTGCTTCTTAACGCGGTCTTCGTCGGCCGAAGGCAGGTCGATTTTGTTGAGGACGGGCAGAATTTCGAGGTTGTTTTCGAGCGCCTGATAAACGTTGGCAAGCGTCTGGGCTTCCACGCCCTGGCTGGCATCGACGACCAAAATTGCTCCTTCGCAGGCGGCCAGCGAGCGCGAGACCTCATAAGCAAAATCGACGTGACCAGGCGTATCCATCAAGTTGAGCTGATAGGTCTTGCCGTCCTTGTATTTGTAGTCGAGGCGCACGGTCTGGGCTTTGATGGTGATGCCACGCTCGCGCTCGATGTCCATGGAATCGAGGATTTGCGCCTTCATATCGCGGTCGGCGACGTTGCCGCACAGCTGAATCAACCGGTCTGACAAGGTCGACTTGCCGTGGTCAATATGGGCGATAATGGAGAAATTCCGGATCAATGTGATGTCTGTCATGGGGCGGGTGATAGCACCGGCTTCGCACGCGCAAAAGGGGAGTTTGGCAGGTGGTCAAGCCGTCGCGGGCTGACCAGCTGCCGCACCGGAACCGATTTGCCAATTGCCTGAAATAACTCCTGTGTTCTTGCCTCTTAATCATAAGTCTGGCGCCGGGTTCTCGCATGTGCAAAAAATGGGGTCTGAAATAGGAGCAAACCCAAGACGGAGGTGTCTCATGGCGGCAGGCAACGGACGCGGCAGGGCAGACGCATTCAAGGCTGCGGGCATACCAGAAGAGGCGCAGAAGGCACTGACGGGGGCATTCGATGCGCTATCGGGCTGGCGCGACGAGATCGCTTCGGCTGCCGAACGCAACAGTTCGGCTGTGTTCGACAAGATGGGGACGGCTGCGAAAGCCATGGGCTGGCCATCTGAGCTTGTCGATATGACACGCCAGCAGATGCAGCAGGGCTCGAAACTGCAATTGCAGATGATGGATCAGGTGATGGACATCTGGGAGCAGCAGATCAAGGCGCCGGGTTCGCCCATGCCGGGTATGCCGGGCATGGGCGCGATGCCAGGAATGCCGGGGATGCCAAAATTTGAAAATCCGTTCGCCAACATGCCCGGTATGGCCGGCATGATGGGCCCGGGAGGTATTCCTGGAATGCCCGATTTCTCCGGCATGGCCAACCCGATGCAGTTCTGGATGCAGGCTGCGGAGATGTGGCAGAAGAACTGGGCAACGGCGATGCAGTCAGCCATGGAAATGCAGAAATCGGCATTCGATAAGGCCGGCAAAGGTCCGTTCGGCTGAGGCTAAAATCGTGCAATGGGCGTCTTGGCAGAGCCAAGCTTCGCTTGGACGCCGTATTGCACCATTCCTACGCGCACCTCATGCATACCAAAAGATGGCGCAATACGCCCGGCAAAATGGGGCCGGGCTATTGATGCTCTTCGCTTTGGCTAGGCGCTACTCCCCCGGGGCGTGGCCGTATGTCCGTTGCGATGATGTGATCCAGACTTTAGTGTCTGTCCGGTTTTGGAAGACATGAGGCATCGCGAAACTCGCGGGTTTCATTGGTCAGGGGCGGGCGGAGACACATGACATCAACGAATGAGACAGCTACCAGCGGTTCGGCCTGGGGCAAGGATCTGTTGGCTTCGGTCGTTGTGTTTCTGGTGGCCCTGCCACTGTGCATGGGTATTTCGATCGCCTCGGGTATGCCGCCGACGGCCGGCATCATCACCGGCATCATCGGCGGGATTGTCGTCGGCTTCATTGCAGGGTCGCCGCTGCAGGTCAGCGGCCCGGCGGCCGGCCTGAGCGTGCTCGTGCTGCAACTCGTGCAAAATCCGCAGGTCGGTCTTGAGCTGATCGGCGTCGTCGTGCTGTTCGCCGGCCTCCTGCAACTTGCGGCGGGCATGTTGAAGCTCGGACAATGGTTTCGTGCGGTGTCACCGGCAGTTATCCACGGCATGCTGGCCGGCATCGGCATTCTGATCTTGGTGGCCCAGTTTCACGTCATGCTTGACGGCAAACCAATTGGAACCGGCATTCAGAATCTGGCCGGTATCCCTGGAGCGCTGATGGATGCGATCTCAACCGGCGACTCTCGCCTGACGGCTGGCGAAGTGGGCCTACTGACCATTGGCAGCATTTTTGCCTGGGGGTCGCTGACGCCGAAATCATGGCGGGTTGTGCCCGCCCCGCTGGTTGGTGTGCTGGTTGGCATTGCCGCCGCCGCCGTGTTCCAGCTCGACCAGATTAAATACGTGGAGGTTCCCGACAATATTTGGTCGACGACGGTCTTCCCGACGCCTGAAAAGCTCATGCATATCATGGACCCAGCCGTGCTCATCGGTGCGATTTCCGTGGCCTTCATCGCCAGTGCCGAGACGCTGCTCTGCGCCACTGCAGTCGATCAGATGCATTCGGGTCCGCGCACAAAGTATGATCAGGAACTGGCTGCCCAGGGCGTCGGCAACATGTTGTGTGGTGCGGTCAGTGTGCTGCCGATGACCGGTGTCATCGTGCGCTCTGGCGCCAACGTTGAGGCGGGCGCCTTGACACGCGCATCGGCGATTTTCCACGGCGTGTGGCTACTGATCTTCGCGGCGTTCCTGCCGTTCACGCTGCGCTATATTCCCGTTTCTGCGCTTGCCGCGGTACTCGTGTTCACGGGCTACAAACTGGCCTATCCGAAGATTCTGCCAACGCTGTTGAAGTTTGGAAAAGGCGAAGTTCTGATTTACTTCGCCACCATCGTCACCATCGTCATGACCGACCTTCTAAAAGGCGTGGTGCTGGGTCTGGTATTGTCGATGGCGAAGCTGCTTTATGCCTTCTCGCATCTTAGTATCCACAGGGAAGAAAGCCCCTCCGGCGACCGGATCGACCTGTTCCTCAAGGGGTCGGCCACATTGATCAAGTTGCCCGCGCTCGCCGCTGAACTCGAAACGTTGAAGCCCGATGCCCACGTGCATGTGCATATTGGCGACCTAGATTATATCGACCACGCCTGCATCGATTTGCTGACCAATTGGGACAAGCAGCGGGCGGCGACTGGCGGATCGCTCGAAATTGAGTGGGATGAACTGCACGGCCGCTACCACCGGCGCGGCGGCTCAGCCGAGGCCAAGGCGGCGCGGGCTACCCGGCCTGCGTGACGCGACTTCACTCCTCGTCAGAAAAAGGGCCGTGCTGCATTCCAGCACGGCCCTTTTTCATCAAACTTGGCCGTGACGGCCAGTTTAGACTTCAGCGGTGGAAGCACGCGCGCGTCCGGTACGGGACTTGAAGATATCCCAGGCACGGGCAAACGGCTTGATGTAGATGACAGAAAGCGAACGGAAATCGGTGGTTTCCTCGCCGATGCCGAAGTCCTTAATCTCGCGGCCCTGGGGAATATAAAGGGTGCCGAACATGCGGTCCCAAACAGCCAGCGAGCCGCCCATGTTCTTGTCGAAATGGCATACATCGCTCGAATGATGGATCTGGTGCATGGCGGGGCTGATAATCCACCGCTCGATACGCGGGCCAAAGCTGATCCACACCGGGCTGTGGCGAAGCACACCGCCAAACACGTTGAATGCAACCATGAATACGTTGGCGCCGAACACGGTCTGCAGGGTCAGCTTGTCGCCGAATAGGGCGATGAACAGTCCATTGACGGCACCGAAGACGATCGTGGCCGCCACCGACGTCATGATAACTTCAACGGGGTGATGGCGCTCGGCGGTGAGGAAATTCAATTCTTCTGCAGAATGGTGGACCTTGTGGAACTCCCACAGTTCCGGCACACGGTGCATGATGTAGTGCATGAACCATTTGATGAAGTCGTCGGCCACGAACAGGGCCAATGTCAGTACAAACCCAAGCGCGATTGCGGTGCTATCGTTGACGGTCCCCGAAACGCCGGCCGCTTGCAGCATTGACACGACGAAGGCCGCGATCGGTTTCCAGTTCAAGATCGTCCATGACAGAACAGTCAGCCGCAGGACCGAGCCGAACACGACGATAAAATAATCGTTCTGGGCGCTCTTGCTCATCCAGACTTCACGGTCAAAGAGGGATCGCTCTCCCGGTGAGCGGGTGGCGTTGAGCTGGCGTGCATAAAGCGCCATGGCGATGCCGGTCAGGCAATAGACCCAATAGTAGCGTGAACGCCCATCGGTCAGAAATTCGTGCAATGGCCATAGCGTCGCGATGGCAGCGGTTTTCAGATACGTTATCAGGGCATCGATCATGGGGGGTTGGCTTTCGGGCGGGTATCGGGCTAGAGCAACCTGAACTGTTTCCGCAACGATAGCCGCCGGAATTGAACAAGCACTTAAGGCAATGGCCCAGAAAAGGGTCAGCCGCGGCCATTTTTCGGTGCGGCTTGACGTGGGTCAAAGAAATTTGAGTGGTGGAGGCATTTGGGGCCGTCGCCGTCTTGACGCCGCCTTACCCTTGGGCATGACTACGGCCGGGAAATGAGAAATAGAGGCCTTTCGAATGCGTGTCTCAAGAGCGGCAATTTTGACTATGTGGGCTATCGCCATGACCGCCGTTGGCGTTCCGGCATCCGGTCAGGGGCTGGAATTTGGCCCCCCCGAGACCAAAAAGAAGCCAGCCGCCAGCAAGCCGGTCAAGACACCACCGGCAGCAACGCAAAATTTGGTGCCTACACCCGCTCCAGCCACACCAGCCACGACAGGCGAGGCAACGGCAAAGGGCACGACATCCCCGGGCACCCAGGTGGCAACACCGGCTCCTCAGTCCAAGCCCGCCCAACTGAATTCCGCTGGGCCAGCGACCACTGGCTTAGGCACCACTCAGTTGCCACCCAAGCCCGCACCAGCCAACTGTAAGACGGCCGGCACGTTCGAGGGCTGGCTCGCCGTCTTCCGCAAGGAGGTCACGGCGGAGGGCTTGTCTCCAAAGGCTATCGCGGAAGTCCTCGATGGTTTGACGCTAGATCCCGGCGTCATTTCACGCGACCGCAAGCAGGGCGTCTTTATGCTCAGCTTCCTGGAGTTTTCCGCCAAGTTGGCCACCAATAATCGCATGCAGGCCGGCAAAGCCAAGATAGGTCAGAACAAGAGCGCATTCGATCGCGTTGAAAAGCAATTTGGCGTGCCCGCATCGGTGATCACCGGCTTTTGGGCGCTCGAAAGCGATTTCGGTGGCGGCATGGGTAACTTGCCGATTCTGCGGTCCATCGCGACCCTGGCGTATGATTGCCGCCGCGGCCCGATGTTCCGCGAAGAGTTAAAGGCTGTCATCCGCATTGTCGAGCGCGGTGACATGAGCCCCAGTGAGATGGTTGGCTCTTGGGCCGGCGAAATCGGACAGACTCAATTCCTGCCTACACGCTACCTTGAACACGCCATCGACTATGACGGTGACGGCAAAGCCAACCTGTTTCGCAATAATACCGATATTATCGGAACCACCGCCAACTACATGAGCCATTTGGGCTGGCGACCCAACGAGCCGTGGCTGGAAGAAGTGCTGGTGCCCGATGAGCTGCCTTGGGATCAGGCAGATCTCGCCATCAAGATCCCGCGCTCACAGTGGGCCAAGTGGGGCGTGACCCGCGTTGGTGGGGCCGCGCTGCAGTCAGACAGTCTGTCAGCGTCACTGATGTTGCCCATGGGCCGCCATGGACCTGCGTTTCTGGCCTACGAGAACTTCGGTGTTTATCTGAAGTGGAATCAGTCGCTGACCTACGCAACGACGGCAGCTTACCTGGCAACGCGCATTGATGGCGCGCCGCCGATGCAACGCGGCAGGCCGAATATTCCCATGCTGTCGGCGGAAGAGGCCAAAGAGCTGCAGCGCCAGCTTGTCAAGCGCGGCTATGACGTCGGCGAGATTGATGGACGGCTTGGGGCGGCAACGCGCACGGCCGTCAAAGCGGTGCAGAAGAAGTTCAACATGCCCGCCGATTCCTATCCGACGCCTGAACTTCTTACGGCTCTGCGCGGGAGTTAAATGGTGGACCTGACCGGTGTAATCCCGGAACATTTCCGAAAATGAAGGGAGAATTGCTTGTGGGGCAACCGGTGTCAGGATCGAGCCTCGCGGAGCATGTAGCAAGTATACTAGCTCATGCCTGGCGGCCAACAGCGGATGCCGACGAGTTGGAAGGCAAACTGCGGCAGGTCTATAGCGCATTATTTGAACTCGATCTGTCCCAATTCGATATTTCAAATTTGGCAAACGAAGCGCCCGCGCTCATTCATGCGCTATTCGAAACCCGCCAGTATCTGCGCGAGAAGACGCTCTATTGGGAGGTCTATGGCTATATGACGCCAGCCGTGCAGGCGGCTCTGCGCGACGTGTTGAGAATTTTGCGATACGGCGCTGACATGCTGGGCGAGGCCGCCGGCGGCTATGAGCGCCTCGGCCCTGGTGAAAAGCCAAAGCGAGCCTTTACCGGTATCAAACACAATACCCAGGTGCATCCTGCCTATGCCGGCAGAGGCAATATTGCCTTCCGCTCTGGTGATGTGCTGGTCGTTCGTGGCCGTGCCCACAACAGTGCCGCCATCGCGCGCATCGGCGATTGCGACACCCAGTTCAGCCACACTGGAATGATCTATATTGACCAATCCGGCCAGCATTGGATGGTTGAAGCACTCATCGAAGATGGAGCGGTGATCAATCCTCTTGAGCGATCCTTGAGTCATAACATCGGCCGAGCCGTGCTCTACCGGCACCGCGACGCAGATCTTGCGGCCTTGGCGGCTGAAAAAATTCACGCCCGCGTCTCGGCGAGCCTTCGCGGACGTTGGGCACGCCGCATTCCCTATGACTTCACAATGCGGCTCAAGGGCAAACGCCGTATGTTTTGTTCCAAGCTCGTGCATGTGGCCTTCAAGGATGCGAGCGGGGGCGCAGTACTGCTGCCGCCCTACGCGACCCGCCTCGACATGAAAAACAGAGGCTTTTTCGATGGGATAGGGGTCAAGGCCAAGGAAACGTTTGCACCCGGAGATATCGATATCGATCCTTCGTTCCAGCTTGTGGCCGAATGGCAGGACTATCGTGTCACGTCCGATCTGCGCATGCAGGATATGATCATGACCCAGGTCTTCGCCTGGATGGAAAGCCGCGGCGCGCGTTTTAAGCCAGATTGGCTCATTCACATGATCAGTATCTTCGGGCGTTTCTCAAGCCATTTGTCGGACCAGGTTAAGGACTTCATTTCTGATGTGGTTCCCAAGGTTCCCGGCAACATGAGCCGGCGGTGTATTGGCACGATAGCCATGCTGCACAAGACCGGTGAAGGGCTCTTGCCACCCATGCGGGAACTTGAGCAGAACGCCATATGCATGACCGGACGCCCATTGCATCCGCGCGACGCGCTCTTGCATCTGGAGCGTCTGCGCGACGTTTCGGGTGGACGGATCGGCTATCTGGTCTGGTAGAAAAATCAGGCGTTCTGGATCTGGCGTGGCGCCGCGCGCGCTGATACAACGCCTCGCATGAACAGACCTGATCGTAGGGCGGACGAGACCGCGGAAATTATGCGGAGCGTGGGTATCAATGCCCGTGCGGCGGCCCGTCAACTGGCCGTGGCCACAGCTCAAACCAAGAATACGGCGCTTAGTGCCGCCGCCCAGTGCCTGCGCGCATCGCTTGCCTCCGTTCTCGCGGCAAATGCGCTGGACGTCGCTGCGGCGCGTGCTGCCGGCCGCCCGGCCTCGTTTGTCGACCGGCTCATGCTGGACGAAAAGCGTATCCATGCCATTGCCCAAAGCCTGGATGATATTGCAGCGCTGCCCGATCCTGTTGGAACCGTGCTGGCGCAGTGGACGCGCCCCAACGGGCTCGAATTTCAGCGCGTGCGCGTACCGCTGGGTGTCATCGGCATTATCTACGAGAGCCGCCCCAACGTGACGGCGGACGCCGGTGCACTCAGCCTGAAGGCCGGCAACGCCTGCATTCTGCGCGGCGGCTCGGAAAGCCACCAGTCGTCGCTCGCCATTCACGCCTGCCTGATCGAAGGCTTGCACGCGGCCGGATTGCCGGAGGCTGCCATCCAATACATCACCACGACCGACCGCGCCGCTGTCGGTCATATGCTGTCGGGTTTGAATGGCGCGATCGACGTCATTGTACCGCGCGGTGGCAAGAGCCTCGTACAACGCGTGCAGGACGAGGCCCGCGTACCTGTGTTCGCGCATCTAGAAGGCATCTGTCACACCTACATCGATGGCGCGGCCGATCTGGCCATCGCCGTGCCCGTCACCGTCAATGCCAAAATGCGCCGCACCGGCGTCTGCGGCGCCACCGAATGCGTGCTTGTCGACAAGAATGCCAGCTCGGATGTATTACCCGCCATCGTCAAAGCCCTGCTGAATGCGGGCTGCGAAGTGCGCGGCGACGAGGCGGCGCAACGCGCCGACGCGCGCGTCAAGGCGGCCACACCGGATGACTGGGGTCACGAATTCCTCGATGCCATCGTGGCAATCAAGTGCGTCGACGGGGTTGAAGGGGCCATCGAGCATATCGCGCGTTATGGTTCGCAACATACCGATGCCATCATCACTCAAGATGCCGCGACGGCGGCGGCCTTTACCGCTCGAGTCGATTCCGCCATCGTTCTCGTCAATGCCTCTACGCAGTTTGCCGATGGCGGCGAATTCGGATTTGGCGCCGAGATCGGCATCGCCACAGGCAAGATGCACGCGCGCGGACCCGTCGGCGTCGAGCAGTTGACGAGCTTCAAATATGTGGTGCGTGGGAGCGGTCAGACGCGGCCTGGTTAACGACCAAGCCCATCTGCCGCCATGAAGCGAAGCGGAACAGCGGTCAGGTGCAGCGATTTGTTAGGTTTTGTTTTTCTGATCCAACGTTATGACTACATTTCCCTTCTTGCGCCCGGTGTCGACGTAGCGGTGAGCCTCCGCAATCTGCTCGAACGGATAGCGTCGATCAATGACCGGTTTGAATGCCCCCGCCTCAGCCAGACTCGCAAGGAAGCGCAAATCTTCCGCGCGCTCGGCTGCTGGCCCAGCGATGACTTTCTTGCTGCTCGTCATCAACACCCATGGGATCTGAAGCATGTCTGCTAACCCACCTAGAACCATAAGAAGGCGTCCTCTTTCCTTTAACGAATCCTTGATACGGGAAAACTGAGCCGTGCCGGCGGTATCGACAATGATGTCATAGGTTTCACCATTTTTCGTGAAATCCTTTTTGGTGTAATCGATCACATGATTGGCGCCGAGAGATATCACCAATTCCACGTTCGCGGTACTGCACACTCCCGTCACGTCTGCCCCGAAGTGCTTGGCAAGTTGTACCGCAGCGGTGCCCACCCCTCCGGAAGCGCCATTGACGAGTACCTTTTCCCCGTTTTGAAGTTTTGCTCTTCTAAAGAAATCCAACGCCGTCGTCCCGCCAAAAGATATGGCGGCGGCTTCATCGTAGGTCAGATTGACCGGCTTTAATGCCACCGCCCCGTCTTCCGGCATGCATCTGTACTCCGCATGACAACCCATGCGGGAACCGCTGAACGCAAAAACCTGGTCACCGGCTTTGAAATTGCGTACGTCTTTGCCAACCGACTCCACTTCCCCGGCGAGTTCTGTCCCTAGAATGGGTTGCCTTGGTCCCGACACTCCCAAAACCAAACGCGAGATGAGCCCGAAGCCGAATGGCATATCGAGACTTCGCACCCTCCAGTCCGCTGATGTTACCGTTGTCGCATGTATACGGATCAGGACTTCATTGTCCTTGGGAGTGGGCTTAGTAAACTCTTTGAGCTGAAGAACATCAGGTGGACCGTATTTTGTGTATGCAATCGCTTTCATGAGTCTCCTTCAAGATTGAATTGATCTCTTTCAGAGTGGTCTACGATGATAAGTAATGAAAAGGTGCAAAACCTAACTAGCCCGGACCTTTGACAAGGCATTCTCCATCCAGCCGAGTCCTTCGAGTGTGCCAGATTTAGGCCTGTATTCGCACCCAACCCAGCCATCATAGCCGAGCCTGTCCAAGAGCTGGAACAGGGGCGGGTAGTCGATTTCGCCCGTGTTGGGTTCGTGGCGGCCAGGCGCGCCGGCAATCTGCACATGCGCGATGGATGGTAAGTGGCGCTCGATGGTGGCGGCCAGATGCCCCTCCATCAAGTGCATATGATAGCAATCGTATTGGAGCCTGATGTTGGGCATTCCCGCTTCGCTGATAATGTCGAGGGCTTGGGCCGTGCGGTTGAGAAAGAATCCGGGCATATCGAAGGTATTGATCGGCTCGATGAGAAGCTTGATGCCGTCTGCCGCGAGCA
Source organism: Hyphomicrobium sp. (assembly GCA_040080075.1). GTDB lineage: Bacteria > Pseudomonadota > Alphaproteobacteria > Rhizobiales > Hyphomicrobiaceae > JANNFX01. The sequence goes on from JBEBJD010000271.1 coordinate 17,026, forward strand.
TTGCCGCTGCGTATCGCAGGTTTTCGATATATGTCGCACGGGCGGCGGCAGGGTCGAGCCCGGCGGGCACAATACCTGCCATGCAGTGGATCTGATTGCACGACAAAGCGCGCGCATAGGAGAGGGCGGCCGTTACGCCGGCTTGAAATTCGCCGCGGCGGCCGGGCAGGCAGGCAATGCCACGCTCTCCCTTGGCCCAGTCACCTGGCGGCATATTGAAAAGAACCTGGGTCAGGCCGCTGGCCGCCCAGTGCTGGGCCAGTGCGTGGACCTCGAACTCGTAGGGGAACAGGAATTCAATCCCCTTGAAGCCAGCCGCAGCCGCTGCCTGGAAGCGATCGGGAAACGGCCGCTCGGTGAAGAGCATCGATAGGTTGGCTGCGAATTTTGGCATAGTTGGAAAAGGTCAACGTCGTGACAGTGTTGCGGCCCGGGCAGACCTGAGCCGGGCGAAGTCGTCGCCCGCATGGTAGGATGATCGGGTCAGGGGTGAGGAGGCGGCGACCAAGAAGCCTTTGGCCAAGGCGATGCGCCTCAAGTTTTCGAATTCATCGGGCGGCACATAGCGCTTCACTTCGGCATGCTTGCGTGTTGGCTGCAGGTATTGGCCGAGGGTGAGGAAATCGACGCCGGCCGATCGCATATCATCCATGACCTGCACAACTTCATCACGTTCCTCGCCAAGCCCCAGCATCAGTCCCGATTTTGTAAAAAGGCCGGGATCGAGTTCTTTCATGTTCTGCAGCAGCCGCAGCGAATGGAAGTAACGGGCACCGGGGCGGATCGGTAGGTAGAGGCGTGGCACCGTTTCAAGGTTGTGATTGAACACATCGGGCTTGGCCGCAGCCACTATCTCCGCCGCACCAGACTTGCGCAAGAAGTCCGGTGTCAGGATTTCGATGGTTGTCGAGGGTGACGCCTTGCGGATCGCGGCAATTGTTTCAGCAAAGTGGCTGGCGCCGCCATCATCAAGATCGTCGCGATCGACAGAAGTTATGACAACATGCTCAAGTTGCAGGCTGACCACTGCCCCTGCGACGTGTTGGGGCTCGCCGGGATCAAGCGCCGATGGCCGCCCAGTCGCCACATTGCAGAAGGCACAGGCGCGGGTGCAAATCGCGCCCATGATCATCATGGTGGCGTGGCGCTTCTCCCAGCACTCGCCGATGTTAGGGCACGAGGCCTCCTGGCACACGGTCGCCAGCCCATGTCTTTTCACGATGGCGCGGGTTGCGAGGAAGGCAGTTGATCCTGGCGCCCGCACCTTAATCCAATCGGGCCTGGGCAACACAGGGGTATCAGGGTTGCGCGCCTTTTCGGGATGACGCGCCGGAGCGCCGGTCTTCAGGGTGTCGACGACAGTGACCATAGTGTCCTTAGTCATTAGCCGGGATCGCGGCAGCGGCAATTGAGATCGCGAGACACTAGAGCGCTTTGCGATCTGATGGAATCAGATCGGCGCTCTAGGATTTTGTTTTGTCGCATTTTCTACGAAGAACCGGTATCCACTTCTTCGGAAAATGCTCTAAGTGAAAAAGGAGGGGGCGTCGCCAAAAAATAGGGCGGGAAAGCCAATGGAGACTGCGCAGCCCCTATGCCGGGGAGAAACAGCACGTCCAATCCAGTTTTGTGCCTATCGGGCTTACTGGCCGCTCCTCACAAAAAGAACCGCCAGCCGGTGCGGGGGCACAGACTGGCGGCATCGGGTGAATTCGTTTGAGGGGCGAACGGAGCGGATTATTCAACCGCAGCCCCTGCTATTCTGCGGCTGCAGACGGCACGAACTTTCCCGATCCAAGGCTGTCGAAGCCCAATGAGGCGGCGACGGAGGAGTGCATAATCTTTCCTTCGCGGACATTGAGGCCAGCCGCCAGATGCGGATCCCGGTCGAAGGCGGCAAGTCCGCGCTCGGCCAGTTTGATCACAAATGGCAGCGTGGCGTTGTTGAGCGCCTGCGCTGAGGTAACCGGAACAGCGCCCGGCATATTGGCGACGCAGTAATGAATGATGCCGTCGACATCGAAGGTTGGGTTGGCGTGCGTCGTCGCTTTTGAGGTTTCAAAGCAGCCGCCCTGGTCAATCGATACGTCGACAAGTACGGCGCCCTTCTTCATGCGGCTCAGCATTTCGCGGGTAACGAGCTTGGGCGCGCTGGCGCCGGCTACGAGAACCGCGCCAACCACCACATCGGCGCCGAGTACTTCTGTCTCGACGCTATCCATGGTCGAGGCCAGCGTGCGCACACGGCCTTCGAACAGTTCGTCAAGCTGGCGCAAACGGGGAAGCGAGCGGTCGAGAATGGAAACCTCTGCACCAAGTCCGACTGCCATGCGTGCGGCGTGTGTGCCGACTACGCCGCCACCAAGTACGACAACTTTGGCAGGGCGCACGCCGGGGACGCCACCCATCAACACGCCACGCCCACCAGTGGGCCGTCGCAGCGCGATAGCTGCGGCTTCGATGGCCAAACGGCCGGCGACTTCGCTCATGGGAGCGAGCAGCGGCAAGCCGCCATTGGCGTCGGTGACCGTTTCATATGCGATGCAGGACGCGCCGGACGCCATCAGGCCGCGAGCCTGTTCTGGATCTGGAGCCAGATGCAGGTAAGTGAACAGGATCTGGTGTGGCTTGAGGCGCTTATACTCAACGGCCTGGGGCTCCTTCACCTTCACGATCATTTCCGACTGCGCGAAAATGGCCTCGGCGTCGGGGAGGATTTTTGCCCCGGCCTTTGCATAGGTCGCATCATCGGCGAAAATGCCGGCGCCTGCGCCCGACTGCACGAATACTTCGTGCCCCCGCGCCGTTAACTCGCGGACGGAACTGGGCACGAGGCCCACCCGGAACTCGTTGCTCTTGATTTCGGTGGGAACGCCGATCCGCATGATGGTCTCCTGCTGGCGGGGTGTTAACTTTCGAGGGGAAGATTAGCCCCATCTACCGGGCGGTTCCTGGCCATTGTCATTGAAAAATTACATCATTTCGCAGATTATATGCGCCTAGTCCCAATAAAACGGTGAAATATGGCCAACTCAAACCTTGATGCGCTGGATCGCGCCATTCTCAATTGTCTCGCTTCCGACGGGCGGCTCAGTCAAGTTGAGCTATCCGAGCGGGTTCCCTTATCGCCAACGGCGATTGCCCGGCGCATCAAGGCGCTTGAGGAGGCGGGCGTTATCGAGGGTTACCAGGCGCGCATCAGCCGCCGGGCTTTAGGGTTGTCCATGACCGTCGTTCTGCATATCTCGCTGAAGAGTCAGAACGAAGAACTGCTGGCAGCCTTCGAGCAGGCCATCGCAGCGGCGCCGTCCGTTGTGTCGTGTCATCTGATGTCGGGTGAAGACGACTACATCGTCACGGTTCTGGCGCGTGACATGGGCGACTTCGAGCACATCCACAAAACGCAGCTGTCACGTCTGCCGGGAGTGGCCCGTCTCAAGTCGAGCTTCGCACTACGCGAAGTCGCCAACCGGGTTCTGCCCGCATCGGCTTGGCTGCCGTAGGGTGCAGTAGGCGCGGCAGCGCTTTAAGGTGTCTGACCCGGAGTGTCAGACACCGGTGCTCCATTGCTCTCAAAAAGGATGTGTCCAGCGCGGCGCAACTTCGGGGAAAGCGGGAGTTTAACTCAGCTGGACGGCAGAGTATCGGGAGTATCGGTATCGGTGTATGACACTTTGGGTCAGACACCGAGGTAAAAGACAGCGCTTTAAGGTGTCTGACCCGGAGTGTCAGACACCGCTGCTACAAAAAAACGGGGCCCACAAGGGACCCCGTTTTCAAATTCAAATCTCAGACCGGTTATGGCAGGTTGACGCCAGCCGAGAACAGGAAGCGCGAGTCTGCCAGATCGTCGTCGATCGACGTATCCCAATAACGAAGGTCCATGAAGAACTTGTCTACACCGAGCTTCACACCGGCGTTCCAGTACGTATAACCCTTCTCCTTACCGAGGAAATAGCTATCGGTGTCTGAACCCCAGTAACCGACACCGCCGCTAACCGTTGGAACGAAAATACCCATCTGCGGAAGCGTATATCCCACTGTGGTTTCTAAGGTCCAAGTATCCGTGATTGCAATGCCTTGCGAAGGTGTCGCGTAAGCCGTTACGTTCCAAGACAAGTTCTCGACCGGTGTCACAGTTCCAGAAACCTTGAACTCGACATAGTTGAGATCACCGTAGCTCAATGCCTCATCGCGATGACCATACTGGTAATACCAAACCGCTAAATCCCAGCTGATTGGTCCAGTTACCGGGCGGACACCTGCGTAAGTGTCGAGTTCCCACGGCCCGTAACCCGTATCCCCTTCACCGATATTCGAACCCCAAAAGTCAAGATACCACATGCCATAGGTAAACTCTACAAATGGCTGGAAAGCAGGAGATTCGTTAGTGAGTGATTGGCCGCGGAATAAGTAGTCGCTGACCCCGACGATGCTAACCGAATACCCAAACTTATCTTCTGCACGGGCAGCGCCCGAAAGTGCCGACAATGCCAAACCGGCAGCGACGACGCCCCCAGCAATCTTGCTCAACGTAGCCATATTGTAAAACCCCCAGTTTAGATGCGACAGGCCTGCTACCAGCTCGCCGGTGAGATCCGCTGGAGGCAGAATGCGTGATCCGTCGCCGACTTCACAAGTTGAATCCGCGCTTAGACAACGAGTCGAGGTGCGCGCGTGGCATTTGCGCAACGAAAATGAAGAGATGCTCGCAATATGGGCGGCTTTGCCTTGACTACGCCGCGAAATAGGGCAGTGCGCAATTGAATGCGGCCTGACTTTTAGACGGGTAAAATTTCAGAACGGCGTTCAATTCCTCAATACTACAGAGTCTCTCGAGTCGCTGCCTCTAACTGTGGTAAGACTCCCACACTTTTTCAGGAGGCTCATCATATGTATCAAAGCCACTCCGGAACGACGTCGTACCGCTTCGAATCACTGCGGGAGGTCATGGCCAAGGCCTCACCACCTCGATCAGGCGACGTGCTTGCAGGTGTCGCGGCCGCTACCGCAGAAGAAAGAGTTGCTGCCAAAATGACGCTGGCGGATGTGCCGCTAAAGCAATTCCTGACTGAGATGGTCATTCCCTATGACAAGGACGACGTAACAAGGCTCATAATGGATGAGCACGATAGTGCCGCTTTTGCCCCTGTTTCACATCTGACGGTAGGCGGCTTTCGCGATTGGCTCTTGTCGGAGAAAGCCGACACCTTTGTGCTCACACGGCTGGCGCCCGGCCTTACACCTGAAATGGTGGCCGCCGTTTCGAAAATCATGCGCAATCAGGATCTGATCCTGGCCGCCCGTAAGGCAAGCGTGATCACGCGCTTCCGCAATACTATCGGACTGCCAGGCCGTATGTCGGTGCGATTGCAGCCCAATCATCCTACCGACGATAAGAAGGGGATCGCCGCGTCACTCGTCGATGGCCTGATGTATGGCTGCGGCGATGCCGTGATCGGCATCAATCCGGCAAGCGATAATATCACCGCCATTACTGACCTCTTGGTGATGCTTGATGAGATCATCCGCCGATTTGAAATCCCGACGCAAAGTTGCGTGCTGACCCATGTGACAACCGCAATCGAGGCGATGGCGCGCAATGCACCCGTCGATCTCGTGTTTCAATCGATTGGCGGGACACAGGGCACCAACGACTCGTTTGGCGTCACCCTCGCCCATCTCAAAGAGGCGCGCGAAGCGGCTCTGGCCTTGAAGCGGGGGACCGTTGGCGACAACGTCATGTACTTCGAAACTGGCCAGGGCTCGGCTCTATCGGCCAACGCCAACCACGGTTGCGATCAGCAGACCATCGAGGCGCGCGCCTATGCTGTGGCCCGTAAATTTAAGCCGCTCCTTGTTAACACCGTCGTCGGGTTCATCGGTCCGGAGTACCTCTATAATGGCAAGGAGATTATTCGCGCCGGCCTCGAAGATCATTTCTGCGGCAAGATGCTTGGCCTGCCGATGGGCTGCGATGTCTGTTACACTAATCATGCAGAAGCCGATCAAGACGACATGGATGTATTGTTGATGCTGCTCGGCGCGGCCGGTGTCACGTTTGTCATGGGTATACCCGGTGCCGACGACATCATGCTGAATTACCAGTCAACGTCGTTCCATGACGCCCTTTATGTGCGTGAGGCGCTGGGTTTGAAGCGCGCTCCGGAGTTTGAGGCATGGCTGCAGAGATCGGGTGTTACCGATGAGCGCGGTCAATTGCGGCCCGACAGCCCGTCGCATCCGTTGTTGCAGCATGCAAAGGGGTTGGCGGCATGACCGAAGATGATACCTGGGCCACGCTGAAGCGCTTTACCGAGGCGCGCATTGGTCTTGGCCGTTCGGGATCGGCATTGCCGACAAACGAGGTGCTGAAGTTCGCGCTGGCGCATGCGCGCGCACGCGATGCCGTGACCGCACCTACCAATTGGGAAGTGGTTGAGGCGGGTATAGAAGCTCTTGGCCTTCGAACACATAAAATAGAAAGCTCTGCGGAGACGCGAGACACCTATTTGCGCCGCCCGGATCTTGGCCGGACGTTGAGTAACCGTTCAAGGGCATCGTTTGAGACGGAGCCGGGTGACAACGCAGACCTGGTCATCATGGCTGGAGACGGATTGTCATCAACGGGACTGACGGCCAATGCCGTGCCGCTGATTAGGGCCTTGATGCCATATATTCAGAAAAACAGCTGGCGTCTGGCACCCATCCTGCTCGCCAGCCAGGCGCGCGTGGCGCTGGCCGACGAGGCGGGAGAAATTTTGGGTGCCAAGGCGGCGCTTGTTCTCATTGGCGAGCGCCCGGGTCTATCGTCGCCTGATAGCCTGGGGGCCTATCTGACTTATGAACCCAAGCGCGGCCGTAGCGACGCCGAACGCAATTGTGTTTCCAATATACGCCTTGGCGGTTTGAGTTACGAAGAGGGCGCCTTCAAGATTGCGTGGCTGTTAGGGCAAGCACTGAAATTCCGTATGACAGGTGTGGCCTTGAAGGATGAGTCGGATCAGGCGGTGATTGGCAGTGTGAGTGTGCCACGGCTGGGGATGTGAGCAGCCAAGCGTGCGAGACCTTCCGGGTCAGACACCGTAGGATTCTCAGAACTACTTCGTGGCTGGAATGGCCGTGGCGTGCCTTGCTTCGCGCTTCGCGCCCATTAGCGCGGTCTGATATGCTGCGAGCAGGCGGTCGCGCTCAGTTTCCCAACGCAACAAGGCCTTGGCCCGGACACGTCCCTCCGTTGCCAGTTGCGCGTGCAGGTTCTTGTCGTCGATCAATTCGGCCATCACACGGGCCAGATCGATGGGGTCGTTGTTGTAAGCATAAAGTGCGGCCGTGTCCGCGACCTTGCGCCCTTCGATGAGATCAAACTGCACGAAGGGGATGCCAAGGGACATGTACTCGAAGACCTTGTTCATCGAGATCTTGTCATTATAGGCATTTTTCGGGTCTGGAATGATGCCAATGTCGAAGGCCGACAGCGACTGCATGAGCGGCTGACCCGATTGGAAGCCGGTAAATGTCACGTAGTCTTCTAAATTCAATTCGCGGCTCAATTGCTGCAAGAACGGCAGTTCGGTGCCAGACCCAACGATAACACACTGAACGTCGCGCCGGCTCTGTCCATGAACCAGTTGTGCCATAGCCTTGATGAGCAGATCGACGCCGTCTTGGGCGCCCATGATGCCGACGTAACCCACCAAATGCTCGCGGCCGTTTTTCAAGGCCTCGTTGGCGGGCACCCGCATAAAGCGCGACATATCGGGAATGGAGCGAACGACATAGACGCGGTTGGGGTCCATACCGCCGCGCTCGACGGCGATCTGTTTGAACGTGTCGTTGGTCGCGATTGAGACGTCGGCAGTTGCAAAGGTCCAGCGCTCCAGCGCCAACAGCAGAGAATGCATCCTTCCCCGGCGCTCGAACTTGGCTTCAAAAAGTTCCGGATTGATGTCGTGGTGGTCAAAGATGAACGGCTTTCCAAAGAGGTACTTCCAAAATCCACCGATCAGGAAGATGAGATCTGGCGGGTTACAGGCCTGCACGACGTCAAATCCAACTTTGAAGTAGGCCTTGATCGAGAGAACGAATTCCCAGGCTATAGCCCAGCTATACTCAAGAGCGTATCCGAGTGCCCCATCAGCTTCGTAGGGAAGGGGATGGCGGAACACGTGGATGCCATCGAGCAGTTCATAGCTGCGGGTATACTGGCCACCCTTGGGGCAGACGATCGAAACGGTGTAGCCGGCGTCCCGCAATGACTGGGCTTCCTGCCAGACCCTGCGGTCGAGGGGCATAGTCAGGTTCTCGACGATGATCAGAACACCAGGGTTTTTCTGCACGTTTCGCTCCACCAGCAAGGTGCGGGCGGCCCCCATGTCCACCCGCAACTTCGACGGCCATCGTGCGATAAAGTGGTGAAGGAAACGTCCAACAGCAGTCATGGCAAACGGCTACGAAGTGTCCTGATTTGAAACGGAATCGCAGTCCTAAATCGGCTTGCGCATTGGCCCAATTATTGCGAGGTATTGGGCTCGGAAAATTTAATGTTTTGTTAAGTTTTGTGGCGAGGTGCGTTGCCCATGTTCAAGATTCAAAGACAGCCTGCTTGGCCCCCCGCACTCGATTTGTCGACCGTGAAAGAAACAATTGCATATATGGAAGGCGACCTGCGGAGGGTTCCAGGGCTCGAAGCAGCCGTTTTGGCTCTAAAAACCGCAATCCGCGAGATTGAAGCCGCCGAGCAGATTTTGCAGCCGAAATCCTATTCGTTGATCGCATCAAAGTTTATAGCTCGCCGGTAACGCTAAGGAAGTTTCATGTAAGAACATCAAGTAACGAGCCAATAATCTTGATAGAGAATAAATCGCGCTCAGTACGCGAGGGCGCGCTCCTAAAGCGACGCTAACAACAGATTATGATCGCAAATAACCTTCAGTAATCACACATATTTAGCCCCCAACTGTAGATGGTGTTTTCGTCAAAAGACGGACGCCGATTAATGAACCGTTATCCACTCGCCCGTACATTGAGCATGCGGAGTTGCATGCGGCGGGACCAATGCTGGATCGGATATTTTCTAAGTCGGGCAATCGCTCATTGATGGGCGACTACGCTTCGCTGCTGGCCGACGCATCGCTCCGCGATAAGGCGAGAAGCGCTGAAAATGCGGCTCGCATCGAGGCGGAAATTGCCAACAAGGTCAAATCAGAATTCATCTCGAATATGAGTCATGAGCTGCGCACGCCGCTCAATACTGTCATGGGTTTTTCAAAGCTCCTCACCGAGCACGGGCGCCGCCGGCTGCCCGAAGCAGATATCGTCGAGTACGCAGCGCTCATCCACGATGCCGCTAGTCATTTGTTGACGGTCATCAATGAGATTCTCGATATTTCCAAGATGCAGAGCGGTAAATACACGCTCGATGCCAGCGAAGTGGCGCTCGACGATGTGCTCGCTGCGGTCGTCAACAACTTAAGACCGGCGGCTGCTGAAGCCAAAGTCAGCCTCAGTCTTGTTCAGCAGCCCCATCGCTTGCCCCTTATTCGTGGCGACGCAGTGAAGCTGCGCCAGGCGTTCTTAAATCTTGCCGGCAACGCCATTAAATTCACAGCTGCCAACGGTTCGGTAACGATCGAAGCCGTTGCCCGCGCGGATACGGGTGTCACCGTTCACGTTCGCGATACCGGGGTTGGAATGACGTCTGAAGAGGTAGGAGTCGCACTGACGCCCTTTGGCCAGGTTGATGGCGGCCATTCGAGGTGGCGCGAAGGTACGGGCCTGGGTCTGCCAATCTCCAGGTCGCTCATTGAGTTGCACGGTGGCCGCCTTTCGCTCGCGAGCGCAAAAGGCGTGGGCACCGAAGTGACCGTAGAGTTTCCGCCCGCCAACCAAGTCTCGCTGTTCGAAGGACGGCATTTGGTGTTGAGCGCAATCTGACGAGTTGACGTTTTAAAGTGACGAATTTGAAGATTTGACGATTGGGACACCCCGCGAAATGAACGCACAATTGAGTAAGCCTCTTGCCCCTACGGCCGACGTATCGGTCGGGCGCATCGTATCGGTTACCGGTTCAAAGGCCATTGTCCTGCTTGATGGGCGCCAACAGGGCCGCGTTCAAAGCCAGTCGGAACGCCCGGAAATGGGCACATTGCTTGCCATTGACACGCCCTCGACGTGCGTCCTGGCGATTGTATCGGCTTTGAGTGTGCCGGTTCCTGCGCAACGCGATGGAGACGCGGAAATCTGGATCGCTGAGCTCGGTCTCGTAGGCGAACTCTGGCGCGGGCCCGATGGGAAATCGGCGAGCTTCAAGCGCGGCACGACAATCTATCCTTCGCTTGGCGATCGCGTGCGCGTTGCCAGCAAGCCCGAACTTGAATTGGCGTTCTGTGGTTCCGGCGCGGGCTCAGTCCGGGTCGGATGTATCCGGCAGGACACCTCGATTGCCGCCATGGTCAACGTCGACGATCTGCTTGGCAAGCACTTTGCTATTCTGGGCACCACCGGCACAGGCAAGTCCTGCACAACAGCCCTCATCCTGCGTGCCATCCTCGAAAAGAATCCCAACGCTCATATCGTGCTACTTGACCCGCACAACGAGTATGCAACGGCGTTCGGCGACTGGGCTGAGGTCATCAGCCCGCGCAATATGCAGTTGCCATTGTGGTTCTTGAACTTCGAAGAAGCCACCGAAGTCCTGATCGGCGATCCCAATCGCAAGGCCGAAATCGAAATCCTCCAGGAACTCATTCCGGTCGCCAAGAGCCGCTACAGTGCGGGACGCGGCAACGATAACCAGAAAATCCGGCGCGGCGTTATCGATTCAGGACGCTTTACCGTCGATACGCCGGTTCCCTACCGCATTTCCGATCTGACAAGTCTCATCGACGAGCGGATGGGGAAGCTAGAAAACAAAAAGGATTTGGCGCCCTACCGGAACTTGAAGAGCCGCATCGATGCCATTTCGCAAGATGGGCGCTACGCCTTCATGTTCGGCTCGCTCACCGTCGTCGACGGCATGGCACAAGTTTTGTCGCGCATTTTCCGCGTTCCGGTCAACGGCCGGCCAATTACCATTCTCGAATTAACCGGCATTCCAACAGAAATCGTCAACGTTGTGGTCTCGGTGTTGTGCCGCATGACGTTTGACTTTGCTTTGTGGAGCGAAGGCAAGGTTCCCGTCACGCTGGTCTGCGAAGAAGCTCACCGCTATGTGCCGCAGAATGCGACGCTCGGGTTCGAGCCGTGCAAGCGCGCTATTGCTAAGATTGCCAAGGAAGGCCGCAAATACGGCGCCTCGTTGTGCATCGTGACGCAGAGGCCTGCCGAAATCGATTCAACCATTCTATCCCAGTGCAACACGGTATTTGCACTGCGCATGTCCAATGATCGCGACCAGGCCATCGTCACATCGGCTATTTCGGACACCGGTTCTGGCCTTCTGGAATTTCTCTCCGCCCTTGGTCAGCGCGAGGCCATCGCCTTTGGTGACGGCGTTGCTTTGCCGGTCCGTATCAAATTCGACGAACTACCAAAGAACTGCCTGCCCCGCTCGTCCACAGCCCGCTTCTCAGAAAAGTGGCAGCACTCTTTGGAAGACGAAGGTTTCCTCGATGCCGTCGTCGAGCGCTGGCGGTCTGCAGGACTGGGAACAGGGGCCGATCATGGTCAGCACGTTTCTGTGATGGCCGACTCATTCAACCTTAATTCTTCCGCCCATGCCGACCCAGCACCAGCTGAGCCGCAGCCCAGCTATGTGCCGCGCACGCCACTTTTACCAGCAACTGAAACTGCGAAAAGCCCGGGCTATTTGCGCCGTGATGCAGCTGAACCGGGGCAGCCCTCGCATGTGTCTTCGATACTGCGCCGCGACCTGACGCAAGCCGTGCCTCCGGCAGCCCAACCAAGTGCGGCCCGCCAATCGTTACGCGATCGGCTGCTCAAACCTCAGGCTTCACGCTAATATTGCAATAGCGATAACGGGCACATTGTACTGAGCAAGTCAGTCCATGTGCCCGTTATGGCTATTTAACCCTCGTTCTGATACCAGAACGATAGGCAATCGAGCCTGCTTGAGCAGGCGTCGCAGGGCTGCTAGATCGTTGATTCCAAATAGCAGACTGCGCCCGCCCCGTGGAGGCTCATTACAATGAGTGCAATTTATCCGGTCATTTTGTCGGGTGGCTCTGGCACCCGGCTATGGCCGTTGTCGCGGTCGATGTATCCCAAGCAGTTCATCAGGTTTTTCAACGCACAGAGCTCTACGTTTCTGGGCCAGGCCCTGATGCGACTCAGCCCCTCGGCGGGTTTTTGTGGACCGATCTTGCTGTGCAACAACGACCACCGTTTCCTCGTCAAGGAAGAAGTGGACCGGGCGGGCATTACGCCCATGGCCATTATTCTCGAGCCCGTTGCACGCAATACCGCGCCAGCTATTGCGGTTGCCGCTCTCGCCGCCTATCGC
>JBEBJD010000299.1:0-6898 GCA_040080075.1 Hyphomicrobium sp.
GCTGCCGCGCGGGACAAAGCAGGTGCAGGTATGGACGCACGGCTCATCTACGAAGTGTCACGGCAGATGATCACCGGTATGATCCGCGATGTGGTGGACGAAAGCCGCATCAGGCTGGCTGCTCTCAATCCGCAAAGTCCCGGCGAAATACGGTCTGCCGGGCAAGCCACCGTCGCCTTTTCCGCCAGCATGGCAGCGGGCATCGAGAGGTTGCGCGCATTTCTGTTCGAGCGCGTTTACCGGCATAAAAAAGTGGCGCGGGTGATGGCGGGGGCCGAGCAGATCGTCAGCGATTTGTTTGCGCGTTATCGCGATCCCGATGATCCAGCGGCGCTTCCTCTGGCCTGGACGGAGGTTATGCGTGAACTCGACGCGCGCGGCCAGGCACGCTTGGCTGCCGACTATCTAGCTGGCCAAACCGACCGCTATGCCCTTGACGAGCACCACCGTTTGTTTAAGGCCACTCCGGAGTTGCGGTAGTTAAGTGTTGTCAGCCGGCAACCGGCGGCCGTACTTCGCTCCATCTTGCCTCCGGTTGCCGGTTGCCGGCCGCCCTCCAATCAAGGCCTTAACCTATGAACGTTTTCGCCGACGTCGAAGCCCGGATCCGGTCTGCACTCGATGCGCTGGTCACAGACGGCGTGCTGCCCTCGGGGCTGGATATGCCGAAGGTGGCAGCAGACGTGCCCAATGACATTTCACACGGCGATTTTGCCTGTTCCGTCGCACTGGCGTTGGCCAAGCAGGCGAAGATGAAGCCGCGCGATATTGCTGAGGCGCTTGCTGCCAAATTGGGGACCGATAAGGACTTTGCCAAGATTGAAGTGGCCGGACCAGGCTTCGTCAACATGACTATGCAGCCCGCCTTCTGGCACAAGTTGATCACGTTTGTTTTGAAAGACGGGAAGGTCTATGGCCGCAATGGCTTGGGTAAGTCCGAGCGCGTCAACGTTGAATATGTCTCGGCCAACCCCACGGGCCCCATGCATGTCGGCCATTGCCGTGGGGCCGTGTTGGGTGACTCGCTGGCTAACTTGCTGTCCTTCGCCGGATTCGATGTGACACGCGAATACTACGTCAACGATGCCGGCGGCCAGGTTGATGTTCTGGCGCGGTCGGCGTTCCTGCGCTACCGCGAGGCGCTAGGCGAAAATATTGGCGACATGCCCGAAGGCCTTTATCCAGGCGACTATCTCGTTCCCGTAGGACAGGCTCTGGCCAAGCAACACGGCAAGAAACTTCTCGCGATGGCGGAAGAGAAGTGGTTGCCGATGGTGCGCACTTTCGCCATTGATGCCATGATGGCCATGATCAGAGACGATCTCGCAGCACTCAATATCAAGCACGACGTTTTCGTCTCCGAGGCATCTCTCACGCGCGGTAAAACCGACAAGGTCAAAGCCGCCATCGACGCGTTGCGGGCCAAAGATCTCATATATGAAGGCCGGCTTGAAAAGCCTATGGGGCACGAGGACGGCGAGTGGGAAGACCGCGAGCAGACCTTGTTCAAGTCGACCCAATTCGGCGACGGCACCGATCGGGCGTTGCAAAAATCCGACGGCTCCTACACGTATTTCGCTGGCGATATCGCGTACCACTACGACAAGCTGCAACGTGGCTATAAGCACCTGATCAACGTCTTCGGCGCCGATCACATCGGTTACATTCACCGGTTGTTGTCGGCAATCGCTGCCTTTTCCGGCGGAAAGGTGGATCTTGATGCCAAGGGCAATCTCAAGGATTGGAAGACATCGGGCGGGCAGGCGGACATCGAGGTCAAGGTCGTCCAACTCGTCAAACTGTTCAAAGGTGGTGAGCCGTTCAAGATGTCGAAGCGTGCGGGGACATTCGTCACCCTGCGCGATGTCGTCGATGAGGTCGGCCGCGATCCCGTGCGCTTCATGATGCTTTATCGCAAGGAATTGGAACCGCTCGACTTCGATTTTGCCAAGGTCACGGAGCAATCGAAGGATAACCCCGTTTTCTACGTGCAGTACGCCCATGCCCGCGCGGCCAGCGTGTTCCGCAACGCCAAGGAGGCCTTTCCGGACCTGACTGAACACTGTGCTGGTGTGGTGAACGCGGATCTGGGTCAACTCTCGGACTCAGCTGAGCTCGCACTCGTGCGTCAGATTGCCCAATTTCCGCGCACGGTGAATGGCGCGGCGGCAGCTCGTGAACCGCATAAGGTCGCGTTTTATCTGTATGAATTGGCTTCTGTTTTTCACGGTCTGTGGACGCGAGGCAATGATTTGCCACAATTGCGCTTTATCCATCCTAACGACCGGGGTCTTACCGAAGCACGGTTGGCGCTCGTCGCTGCCAGCAAGGCTGTGTTATCCTCAGGTCTTGATTTGCTCGGGGTCGATGCGCCGGACGCCATGCGCTAAGGTTGCGACTCAACAACTGAATTGTCCAGTTGCTGAGCCTTGAAGGGGATTTCATACATGTCTCGGTCCAATGGATCACAGCCGCTGCCCGCAGGTCAGACGCCGCAGGCGAGCGGTTATGATATCAACCCCGATCCGAGGGCTTGGACCGCGCCGCAAAACGCCGCCCAACAGCCAGCCGCCGCGTCATACCAGCAGGCGCCGCAACAGCGGCCCATTGCAAGCACTGGCCAGACCTACGCGCAGCCCGCACAAGGCGGCTATGCCGACCCCTACGGCCAACACGGCGGCTATTACCAGGCACAGCAAGGACAAGCTCCTGCTCAAACTTATTCTGCGCCGCAGGCCGCAACACGGCCGGCCGGCCAGCCGGCGGCAAGTGCGAGCTACGCCCCGAAATTTGACCCTTATGTTCCCGCCCAAGGCTATCAGCCATCTACCGCTCAACCGGCAGCCGCGGCCTATCCAGATTTGCGCGGCTCCGCCTATGAGCATCCGGCCTATGATCAGTGGTCAGGTCAGCCCCAGCAGGCCGATCCGCAGGGCTATGATCTGGCGGCTTACGGCGCACAAAATCAGCAACACGCTTACGCCGCTGGATACCAAGCGCAGCCCGCAGGCAGTCAGCCTGCGCGGGCACCCGCCGAATGGGGACAGCAGCAATACGCGCAGCCGGCCTTTGACCCGTACCAGCAAGGTAACGGGCAATTACAGCCGGGCCAGCAGCAAGACTACGCCTTGAATGCGGGCCAACCTGATCCCAGGCAGGCGGCAGCTTACGATCAAGGTTATGCCGGCGATGAGGCTGGCGAGATTATGGAAGATGAAGCGCCTCGCGGCCGCCGTGGGTTCTTGATAGCGGCCACGCTGGCGGGTGCCATTATTGTCGGTGGAGGTTTGACCTACGCCTACAATTCGCTTCTTGGTTCGGGTTCGGGTGGTCCGCCGCCGCTTGTCAAGAGTGCGGCTGGTCCAAGCAAAGTTAAGCCGTCCGAGCCCGGCGGTAAGCAGTTTGACCACGCCGATAGCAAGGTTCTCGGCCGTCTCAACGACAATGGAACTGCCGGCGAGATCGATGCTTCGGGTAGCAAGAAGGTTTCAACGTTGGTTGTGAAGCCGGATGGCACAATCGAGCCTCCGGCAATGACCGAGCCGGCCGGGTCAGCTTCGACTGCAGAACCAGCCACAGCCAACCCAGCTCCGGTGGTGGCAGCCGTTCCTGGTCTGTCTGTCGTCAGTGTCGGTGGAGAAGTGCCGGTGGCGGCCGCTACCGCGGCAGAGAAAGCGGGGACCCAGGTCGTGGCCGAGGCCACAAAGCCGGTTCAAGCGGCTGCAGGCGCGGCTCAAAAGCCGCTGGTTGTCACTCCACCTGCGGCTCCCAAGACGCCAACCGTTATTTCATCGGCAGCTACTTCAGCAGCCAATGCACCCGCCGCCGCCTCATCCGTTGTTGAAACGGCAGCGGTTGAGCCCGGCGCTGTTGCGGCCCCGGCGGCTAAGAAACCTGCACCGGTCAAGAAAGTTGCGACCGCCGCACCCGCTGCAGCTGCAACCGGCACAACCGCACCCGCTGCGGTCAGCACCGGCACAGCGGGGTACATGGCCGTCGTTGCGTCGGTCCCCGCTTCTGCAAAGAGCCGTATGGATGCTTTGACGCAATGGGCCGATATGCAGCAAAAATATGGATCGATCCTGCAGGGCAAAACGATGGACGTGCAAGAGGCGAAGGTCGCCGACAAGGGTACCTATCATCGCCTGCTCGTTGGTCCGCCCAGTTCGAAGGATTCTGCCAGTACAATCTGCAGCCAGTTAAAGGCAGCTGGCCATGGCGATTGCTGGGTCATGGGCTACTAGGAACGGGCCCTAATTGGTTTTGGCGCTGTATGGCATTGTCGCATTCCGAGGCCGTGGGCCAACCCCGCGGCCTTGTTGCGTTTGGAAGTCCGGCTCTGTTAGTGCGTTTTGAGTAACAACGGAGAATGAACCGGAATATTCCGGCGGTGGTTCAAAACAAATGACGCAAGCATGTGCATTGATAGCCGGTGTCGCGGGGCTGGAACTGACACGCGATGAACGAGCGTTTTTTAAAGACGCGCGGCCATGTGGCCTTATCTTGTTCTTGCGCAATTGCGCGTCGCACGAGCAGATCAAGACTCTTGTTTCGAGCGTGAAAGATGCCACGGGAAATCAGGGTCTCCTCGTGCTCATTGATCAAGAGGGCGGCCGGGTTCAGCGCTTGCGCCCGCCGTTGGGGCGCGCCCTGCCTCCCGCCGCCGTTTACGCCGGCCTGTATAAAGTAGCCCCCGATGCTGCTGCGGGCGCCGCCTTTGCGGCGGCGCGCCTTGTGGCAAATGACTTGAGGCAGCTTGGCATTAATACCAATTGTGCTCCTGTGCTTGATGTGCCGGTGCCCGGCGCCCACGATATCATTGGCGATCGCGCCTATGGGGCAGAGGTTCAGCAAATAGCGGCGCTGGGGCGTGCCGTGGCCAAAGGATATATGGCTGGCGGCGTCGTGCCGGTGATCAAGCACATTCCTGGTCACGGCAGAGCACTGTCCGACAGTCACCTCGATTTGCCGGTGGTGACGGCATCGCATGCCGAACTTTCAGCCAGCGATTTCGCCCCGTTCAAACTTCTGGCCGATATGCCCGCCGCCATGACAGCGCATGTCGTATTCACTGCAATCGACAAACATGCTCCCGCGAGCACGTCTCGCACCGTGACCGAAGAGATCATTCGCGGCGAGATCGGCTTTGACGGACTGTTGATGAGTGACGATCTGAGCATGAAGGCGCTGACAGGCGCCATGCGGACGCGCGCCGAAGCGGTTATAGCCGCGGGTTCAGATGTGGCGCTGCACTGCAATGGCGATCTGGTGGAGATGCAGGAGGCCGCTTCAGGGGTTCCACGGTTATCGGGTGATTCCCTGCGCCGGTTTTATCAGGCTTTGGCGATTCTCGATTCGGCCGAAGACTTCGATCAGGCATACTGCGAGGCCATCTTGTCAGGCGTGCTTGCAGGGCACACACCGGCAACTGAATCAGTGTAAGGTTTACAGACAGAAGCAGGCGGGAATCACCGCAGGGAATATTTCTGACGAGGCTATGAGCGACCCGAGCACAGATCCAAACGGGGCCACCGCGGCGTCCGAATCCTGGCAAGGCCCATCCTGGGGCCATGCGGGGTCGGAGGACGCACCGTCGGCGGCTGAAGCGCTGATTGTGGATGTGGCGGGCTTTGAGGGGCCGCTCGATCTGCTGCTGGCACTATCGCGCACCCACAAGGTCGATATCGCCAAGATCTCGATTGTGGCCCTTGTCGACCAATACCTTTCCTACATCTCCGAAGCGCAGAAGTTGAAAATTGAAATCGCGGCGGATTACCTCGTCATGGCGGCATGGCTCGCCTATCTCAAGTCGCGCCTGTTGCTGCCCAAGGAAAAAGATCTGAGCGGCGATATCCCTGCTGAGGAGATGGCGCAGCGGCTGGCGTTCCGGCTGATGCGGCTTGAGGCCATGCGCAACGCCATGGCGCAACTCATGACGCGCAAGCGCCTGGGGCATGAGATATTCGCGCGTGGTATGCCAGAAATCTCCAAGACGGTGCGCGAAACCCAATGGACGGCCGAAATTTACGATCTCCTAAAGGCATACGCCGAACAGCGGCGGCGGACGGTTAAAGTTGTTCACGTCGTCAAGTTGCGAAAGGTCTGGTCGATTAAGGAAGCACGCGGGCGTCTCGAAAAGCTGGTCGGTGCGAGTGCTGGAAACTGGGCGCAGCTCGATATGTTTCTCGAACAGTATCTGCCCAAGGGCGAGGAAACCCGTACGGCCATGGCAAGTTCGTTCGGTGCGACGCTCGAGATGGCGCGGGAGGGGTTGGTCGAATTGCGCCAGAACGAAGCCTTTGCGCCGATTTACATGCGCCGGCGCGGCGAAGGCACCCCGTGGCAGCGGGCTTGAGCGAATTTAGGTGAAGGTATGCGTTCGTGAGTGATAGCAAGGGCAAGAACAACATGTCTCCACCACGATTGAAGCTCGTCTCGAACGATGATGTCTTCGAGGCTGGCCCCGCGCCGGCCATGGACGCAGACGCCTCCGAGGCCATGGAACTCGCCGCGGCGCTCGCCGATGCCCAGATGGGTTTCGCGCCCGAGGTCAGCGAACTCGCCAGCCGCGACCGGCGCGAGAAACTGCGCATCCTGGAAGCGCTGCTGTTTGCCGCCAAGGAGCCATTGGATATGGCAGCGCTTAGCCAGTATCTGAGCGCGGGAGACGATGCCGCGGCCTTGCTCGAAGATCTGCGCCAATCCTATGCGCCTCGCGGCGTCAACTTGGTTCGTGTTTCAGGTAAGTGGGCGTTTCGCACTTCCGACGATTTGTCGTATCTCTTGGAGCGTCATGCGGTTGAGGAACGGCGCCTGTCAAAGGCAGCCCTCGAGACCCTCGCCATCATTGCCTATCACCAGCCCGTAACGAGGGCCGAAATCGAGGAAATCCGCGGCG
>JBEBJD010000071.1:0-6887 GCA_040080075.1 Hyphomicrobium sp.
CCCGCAGACGGTCAAACCCAAACCTCCGTCTGCCGGGACCGAGACCCGGGAGCCTCCCCCACCATGCGCCCTCCCGGGTCTCTCTTTTTCTAGTCATCAATTTGGGAACATGAACAAGGGATCACGGACATGGAACAAAGGCCCATAGCCGGCACGCAACTTTCAGCGATGACGTCCGGTTTGCGCGGACGGACCGCGTTGGTGACGGGTTCAACCAGTGGCATTGGTCTTGGTATCGCGCGCGCCTTTGCAGGCGCAGGCATGAATATTGTGCTCAATGGATTTGGCAAAAAAGAAGATATCGAGGCAACGCAGCACGTTCTGGAAACGAGCTTTTCAATCCGGACAGCCTTTTCGGCGGCCGATATGTCAAAGCCAACCGATATCGCCCAGATGATCAGCGAAACTGAAGCGAGTCTAGGTTCCGTTGATGTTCTCGTCAACAACGCGGGTATTCAGCATGTCGAGCCCATTGAGTCCTTCCCGCCGGAAAAATGGGATGCCATTTTGGCCATCAATCTATCGGCCGCATTTCACACCATACGGGCCGTCGTGCCTGGAATGAAGGCCCGCAAATGGGGGCGCATCATCAACATAGCCTCAGCTCACGCACTCGTGGCCTCGCCGTTCAAGTCGGCGTATGTTGCTGCCAAACACGGCGTGCTGGGGCTGACAAAAACTGTGGCCCTCGAAACGGCCGAGCACGGCATCACGGCCAACGCTATCTGCCCCGGCTATGTGCTGACGCCACTCGTGGAAAAGCAAATACCCGAGACTGCGCAGGCCCGGATGCTGACGGAAGATCAGGTGATCCGTGACGTGCTGCTTCACGCCCAGCCGACGCATAAATTCGTGACGACGGAAGAAATTGGCGCCCTGGCAGTATTTCTGTGCAGCCCTGGGGCCGCGTCAATGACCGGCGCGGCACTCCCTATAGAAGGCGGATGGACAGCCCAATGACACTTCACCAGAAAGATTTCGGTTCCGCATCAGCCCGCACCAGGGCTAACCAGAAGCCTATCAATGTCGCATTGCAAGGCGGCGGCGCGCACGGAGCCTTTGCCTGGGGTATGCTAGATAAGATCATGGAAGATGGCCGCCTTGCCATCGAGGCCATCAGCGCGACAAGCGCGGGCGCCATGAATGCCGTTGTTATGGCACATGGCTTCTCAATCGGCGGCACAACAGGAGCACGTGAAAAACTAAACGAATTCTGGACCGAAATTAGCCGTGCTGGCCAGCTCTACAGTCCCGTTCAATCAATGCCGTGGGAAAAAGCATTAGCGGCCTATGGCTGCCGTTCGGAATTTTCACCTGCCTATCAGGCGTTCCAAGCGCTCACTCACCTCTTCTCACCCTATCAGCTCAATCCATTCAACTTCAATCCGTTGAGGGATGTGCTGGAAAAGGTCGTCGATTTTGAACATCTAAGCCAATGCAACAAGACAACCCGCATCTTCCTTAGTGCCACCAACGTGCGCTCGGGCAAGATTAAGGTCTTCCACAACAATGAGCTCTCGGCCGACGCCGTACTCGCATCGGCTTGCCTGCCTTACGTCTTCCAAGCGGTTGAGATTGACGGGGAGGCGTACTGGGATGGTGGATTCATGGGCAATCCGGCCATCTTCCCACTCATTTACAATGGCGGACCTCGTGATGTGGTCATCGTTCATATCAATCCGATTGAACGCAAGAAACTTCCAACTTCGTCGCCAGAGATATTCGACCGGATCAATGAGATCAGCTTCAATTCGTCCCTGATGCGCGAGATGCGTGCCATAGAGTTCGTCACGCGGCTCATCGACGAGGCTGCTCTCGACAGCACCAAGTACA
The DNA here is from genome assembly GCA_040080075.1 of Hyphomicrobium sp. Classification (GTDB taxonomy): domain Bacteria; phylum Pseudomonadota; class Alphaproteobacteria; order Rhizobiales; family Hyphomicrobiaceae; genus JANNFX01. The sequence goes on from JBEBJD010000071.1 coordinate 1,834, forward strand.
AGCGCATGCTCGTGCATTCGATTCGCGACGATGCCGGGATGGCGCAGCTTGGCGTTGCGACAAAACTCAATCCGGACTGGGATTTTCTGTGCCGGCTTCGCGATGTTGGCCGCAATAGAACTGCACAGTGGCTGGATCAGAACTTCGATAGGGTCGGCCTGGACTCGAGCATCGACCTCACAGAGGTCTTTCTCTGATCGCTAGTGTTGCGTCCCAAACATTCGAGTCCGGCGACAGGTGGACCGATGTTTGAAAAGACGCAACACAAACAATAGACTGGCTAGGGTTCCGGGCTGACATTTCGGGTTCGAAATGTCAGAGTCGGAACACTAGGTCACGGCTGCGAGCGGATGAGTGACATGAAAATCGACCGGCTTGCGGCGGCGCAGCCGTCTTTAATTTGGCGATCCATCCGGCAGCACCCGGCGATGGACCTTCCCGAGCGTGTCAAGGCCATTGTAGCGGTGGAAGACCGCACCAGCGAACTGTTGATTGGTTTTGTGCAGCTTGGCCTTGGCGTTCTGCTGTGGGCGCTTTTTCTCATTGCACCGCGCCCTACCGACGCCGCCATGACTATGTTTTCTCCGGTGCCTATGGCGCTCGCGGTCTACCTGACGTTTTCACTGTTTCGCTGCGGGTTGATTTTAAAATGGCGCACGACGGGTTGGTTCGTTGGCTTGTCAATCTGCGCTGACGTCGGGCTGCTGCTGGCGCTCATCTGGTCGTTTCATATCGAATATGGACAACCGGCCGGGTTCTCGCTTAAGGCGCCGACGTTCGTCTATTTGTTCATTTTTATCGTGCTGAGAGCGCTGCGCTTTGATCCGCGCTATGTTCTCGCGGCAGGAATTGCCGCTGCAGCGGGCTGGATCCTGTTGACAGTGTGCGCGGCCATGACAGACGGTCCAGCCGCTGTAACGCGCAGCTTTTCCGAATACATCACCAGCACTAAAATTCTGTTTGGCGCCGAATTCGACAAAGTCTTCGCACTGCTGCTGGTGACGGCGCTGCTGGCACTGAGTGCGTGGCGCGCGCAGCGCACTCTCGTGGCCGCTGTACGCGAAGAGGCCGCCGCCAAGGAGATTGGCCGTTTCCTCTCCCGCGGCGTTGCCGGTCAGATTACCAATTCCCAAACGCTCATTGAAGCGGGCCAAGCCATAGAGCGCGATGCCGCGATCATGATGATCGACATTCGCGGCTTCACGCCCTTTTCAATGACTGTGCCGCCAAATCAGGTCGTCGAGATGCTGACGGCCTTTCACGCTCGCATCATTCCCATCGTGCGCAAGAACGGCGGTGTCATCGACAAATTCCTTGGTGATGGGGTGATGGCAACATTCGGTGCCACAGCCGCCAGTTCAACGGCTGCCGCCGATGCGCTGCGAGCCCTCGATGATATCTTGGCAGATACGCTCGATTGGCAGCATTCTCTGGCGGCCCGCGGCATTGGAACTGGCCTTCACGCGAATGCTGCCGTCGCATCCGGGCGTGTGGTGTTTGCCACCCTGGGCGATGGCGACCGGCTTGAATATACCGTCATCGGCGAAGCTGTGAATCTGGCTGCCAAACTTGAGAAGCATAATAAAATCGTCCATAGCCGCGCATTGTTCCCAGCCACGACCCTGAGAGCCGCCGTGTACCAAGGCTATCGTCCGGTCACCGGGCCAGAAGCGATCGTCGCAGCCCACGTTGCAGGCGTTACCGGAACGTTAGATTTGTGCGCCCGCGTGACCTGAGCTGCACCAAGTGCCCGTGCTGCAATAGCCTCTGGCTATTGTTTTGGGACCCAATCAATATTTCAAAATGCCAGGCCGGGAGGCGCATTCTCCGTGGTGTCAAAGCGGCGCTCAAGCCGCACAGCAAACCCCAACACGGAGTCACATCCCATGCCCAACACATCTGCAACATCCTGGTTTTCACTTTCCATTGCTGGCATTCTTGCCGGCGCTTTCATTGCGTTCGCTACCGTCGCAAGTGCCGGCGAATGCCCCAGCGCGAAGGTCACTTCCGCCGGCCAGAAGGCCGGTGCTACGGCGCATAAGGACGTCGCCGAAAAATTGCTCGGTCAGATAGATCTTTCGAAAGAAAAAGTTGCTGCCGCCGATCACCATTTGCGTATGCGCCGTCTTGACATCAAGCCGGGCGGCGAAGTTGCCTGGCATAGTCATGGCGATCGCCCGGCCCTGATCTACGTCGTGTCTGGCGCCATCACGGAATACTCAAGCCACTGCTCTGTTCCGATTGAACACTCGGAAGGCGAACTGTCAGTCGAGCAAGGCGGCCTATCGCACTGGTGGAAGAACAACACCAAGCGGCCCGTCGTCTTGATCTCAGCGGATATCGCGCAAGATCCAGAAACGTCTGGCATGTAAACCGCACCCGCTGGCCGGGAAGTGCAGATCACTCGCCGCCATGCCTCCAGGCGAACTAATCTGCGCTTCCTGTCCCTGCATGCCATTCTAACTTCAGAGGCCCCGGTATGGAACATAGTGAACCCATGAGCCGGACAATATCCCCGGACCGTCTCGAAGCAAAGCCGCAGGCAAGCGCTTCATTCGGACGGCATACAGTGATCGCGCTGATGGCGTTCCTGACGGTTGTCGACCTCTTTGCAGCACAGGCTCTCCTACCCTCGCTTGTTGCTCACTACCAGGTGTCTCCGGCGTCCATGGGGCTCGCTGTCAATGCGTGTACACTTGGCATGGCTCTTGGCGGATTGGCCGCCGCCTACTTTGGCGGCAAGATCGAACACCGCTCAGGCATAACTGCCAGCTTGTGTCTACTTGCCATTCCAACAACGCTCCTGGCCTTCGCTCCCAATCTCTGGGTTTTCGCAAGTTTGCGTATTGTGCAAGGTCTGTGCATGTCAACGGCGTTTGGCCTGACGCTCGCACATCTAGGTGATGTAACCTGCCCCAAGGATACCGCGAGCGCATTCGCCGCGTACATCACCGGAAATGTTGCCAGCAATTTGATTGGACGGCTCATTGCAACGGCCGTCGCCGATCACGCTGGTCTGGCGGCTAACTTCTTCGTATTCGCAGCCCTCAATCTGGCCGGGGCGGCTCTCGTTGCCTTGACAGTGCCTCAAACGCCAGCGTTCGCACATGGCCAAGGTGTGACGGGGAAGCAACCCGAAGCGTGGAAAGCGCATCTCACTGATCCAGTCTTACAGGCTGCGTTTGGCATTGGCTTTTGCATTCTGTTCGCGTTCATTGGCACATTCACTTACATCAACTTTATATTGGTGCGCCCACCGCTAAACGTCAGCATGATGCATCTTGGCATCATCTACCTCGTATTCCTGCCGGCAATATTCACGACGCCAATGGCTGGCCGTGCCGCGGCAGTGTTTGGAACCCGGCGGTCCTTGTGGTGCGCGCTCGCGGCCGCTGGCGTGGGATTGCCTTTGCTGCTTTCTCCGCATTTGCACACCGTTATCATTGGAATGGTGCTTGTTGCAGCCGGTACATTTTCTGCCCAAGCACTGACAACAGGCTTTGTTAGCCGCGCCGCCACAACCGGCAGAGGAGCTGCGAGCGGCATCTATCTCGCATCATATTTCACTGGCGGGCTTGTGGGGGCAGCAGTCACTGGTCAACTCTTTGATCTACTCGGCTGGCCGGCCGCTGTCATGGAGATTGGCGCAGCTCTCGTTGTGGCGGCAGTTCTGACACTCAAACTCGGTCCGCGCGGATAAGTGAAGTGTTGAGCGGCCGGGAATTATGTTTCACCGGAACGCTGCCACCCTCGCCGCCTTCTCAGCAATCACACGTGCATTGTTGCTGGTCTTGGTTCCAGCCCTCACGCCTTGGATTTTTACATCAGGATTTGACCACACCGGAAGCCGCGGGCAACCGTCACAGCTATCCTTGTAACTCATCATCGTGCGCCACTTCTTGCCAAACACAAAGCCGTGGCCAAACGGAAACGGATCTTTGCTGTCATCCAGCGCTTCATCATGGCGCGCGCCGATCAGGTGGCCGATTTCGTGCCCCAGTGAATAGCTGGTGGCAGCACATTCGTGATGCACGACCGCGAAAGCGCGATCGGCCGGCGCCGCCACTTGTGCAGCCAGACCGCAGCCATTTGGATCATGAACCACTAAAATGGAGACATCCGCCCGGTAGCGCTCACGCAGGGAGTGAACATCATCCATGTAACCGTCGTCTTTATCTGCAAATCTGAAGACATGCTCGAAGTGACTGCCGTCTTCGGCATAGTCCGTCTGGTAGGCGTGCACGAGTTCTAGCGTCACATGATTGATGCCGCTATTCCGGAACGACTGGTTGGCATCTTCGATGGCAAGGGCAATTAGATCCTTCTCAAGGTCCCCAAAATAGCTCGCCGCCTTTTTCGTGTAAGCTACAAGAACTGAAATGACGACGGGCTCTTGGTTGCGGGCACTTCTAGTATGCTTAGAAATCTCGAATGCGGGCGCCGGAGCCAGATAGGCCTGCTTGGTCAGCGGCGCGTCTTCCAACTCCTTAGAACCGGAACGATCTCGCTTTGAAGGTGCGGATGGCGCAACCGGCGTCTGCTCCCCCGCATCCGGCATCATACTGGCGTCGCCCTTATGAACGAAAGGGTCTTCCTTGATGTTCATCTTTTTCATCGTGCCAGGATCCATCGGCGCGTGCTCCGGAGGTAGTCCGCTAGGCATCATATCGACGACGCCATGCATGCCGCCGCCAATATTTCTCACAGAATAAATATGCCCCTTGTAGGTGATTGATCCTGAAAGACGGCCGCTTGCCCACCACAGCAGTGTCACTGGTTCGCCGCTGCCCGCTACGGCGCCGTGCCAGACATACCCGTCTGATGTCTTGGTGATACTGATGCGGCGCGCCGTGATCGTAATCGTATCATTGAGGGGAATGACGAGCGGCGTGCTGACTGCATTGTTCCCGGCTGCAGACATGCCTTTAGTCAGAGCATATTCGAGTACACGCGGATCCGGCAATGCCATCATACTCATGCCCATCACGGACTTTGACTCCATTGTTGCGTGCATCATCTGCTGCTGCTTTGCCGGCATCGATTCGATGGATTGC
>JBEBJD010000326.1:0-6858 GCA_040080075.1 Hyphomicrobium sp.
AGGCCTGTGCACACTCGTCGCCCAATGCCGGATTCTGGGACAATTACGCGAACGAGTTCAGCGCCTTTTATCAGCGAAAGGATTGTCACTCTTGCGCAAGTTGAACCGGATTGGAACTCCCGGCAAGTCAAAGGCTTGGCGCAAAGAATTGGTCAGATACTTGATGTACGATTTCGGCAAATCTTCGGGCTTTGAACAGAACGCGACAAACGTTGGCGGGCGAGTTGACATTTGCGTCATGTAGCGCATTCGAATGCGGCGCCCTGAAACGGCAGGCGGAGCGTGGCGCGCAAGCGCTTCTTGCAGCCAGCGGTTGAGATCGGGAGTCGAAACACGGCGGTTCCAAGTGTCGGATGCCTTGAATACGGCCCTCATCAATTGATCCAGTCCGCGTTCGCCAAGAGCTGAGAGCGTCACGACCGGTACGCCCTGCACCTGGGTTAGCGAGGTGTCGACCAATTGGCGGATTTCTTTCATGCGCTTGGGCTTTTCTTCGATCAGATCCCACTTGTTGACGGCAACGACGAAGGCGCGGCCCTCATCGGTCACCAGGTTACCAATGGTCAGATCTTGATGTTCCAAAGGGTGTTGGGCATCGGCCAGCAGCACCACGACTTCAGCAAACCGGATGGCGCGTACGGCATCGGATGCGGACAGTTTTTCAGCCAGATCGTTGATCTTGGCTTTGCGCCTCAAGCCCGCCGTATCGAACAGGCGCACCGTGCGGCCCATGTATGTGAAATCGGTCGATACCGAATCCCGGGTCAAGCCTGGTTCAGGGCCCGTGATCATGCGGTCTTCGCCGACCAGCGCGTTGACGAGCGTTGATTTGCCGGCATTGGGCCGGCCAACGATGGCGACACGCAGTGGCTTCAAGCGCTTTCGGGCGTCGTACTCCTCATTGGTTTCGTCGCCAGACCCGTCTGCTTCCTCAGCGGCTTTGCGCTTTGACACATCGCGACGGCTAATATCCTTGAGGCCAAGGGCAGCGAGAACGTCGGCTTCCAGATCGGCGAGCCCTTCGCCATGTTCGGCCGAGATGGCGACAGGATCGCCTAGTCCCAGTTTGAAGGCTTCATAAAACCCATCCTGGCCGGGGCGGCCTTCGCATTTGTTGGCGACGAGCACGACCGGTTTGCCAGACGTGCGCGCGATGCGGGCGAAGCCTTCGTCGGAGGCCGTGATGCCATCGCGTGAATCGATTACGAACAGCACCAGGTCTGCCGATACAATTGCCGTCTCCGATTGCTTGCGCATGCGGTCGGCAATCGAGCCCGGCGTTGCTTCCTCAAGCCCCGCGGTGTCCACGATGCGCATGGCATGCCCGCCGAATACCGCATCGCCTTCACGGCGGTCTCGAGTCAGCCCAGGCAGATCTGATACCAGCGCCGCCCGTGTTCCGGTCAAACGGTTGAAGAGCGTCGATTTGCCGACGTTCGGGCGGCCAACGATGGCAATTGTAGGCTGGTCAGACATGATGATTGAGTGCCGCGCCACGAGGGCGAAATAGGAGAAATAGGGATCTTTGACAGCCGCTTATGCCTCAAAGCCCTCTCAGAAGCAAAACCTGGCAGGGCCGCAGGGCGCTAATGCCGCCCCTAATAATCGACCCGGGCAAGGTAGAGACCGCAGGCGGGGGCAACTGGGCCGCATGCTTTCCTGTCGCGGGCACTTAGCGCTGCTTTCACATCAGCTGGGGTCCACTTGCCCTCTCCTACGAGCTTCAGGCTTCCCACCATGGATCGCACCTGATTGTGCAGGAACGAGCGCGCAGAAATCTCAATGCGGATTTCATCTCCCTGTTGGGACACATTGAACGAGTCGATGGTCCGCAGGGGTGAATTGGCCTGGCACTGCGCCGCGCGGAAAGTCGTGAAGTCGTGATGCCCAACAAACACTTTAGCTGCTTCTTGCATGGAACAGGCATCAAGCGGGTGTGTCAGCCACCAGACCCGGTTGACGTCGAGAACGGGCTGCGCGCGACGGGTCAGTAAGCGGTAAAGATAGTGGCGCTGAACGGCGCTGAAGCGCGCATCGAAGGTGCTGGGAACGCGATGGCAATTCAGAATACAAACGCCGTGCGGCCGGACGTGAAAGTTTATCGCTTCGCTGACGCGGAATGGATCCCAATCTTTACTTAAGTCAAAGTGGGCGACCTGGCCAAGCGCGTGAACGCCCGAGTCCGTGCGGCCTGCTCCCCGGACGGAGCACTTGTCGCCGGAAAATGCCTCGATTGCTGTAGCCAGAACGCCCTGCACAGACGCGCCTTCGGCCTGAACTTGCCAGCCTACAAAGGCCGTGCCGTCATATTCGGCTGTGATGGAATAGCGCGGCATTTCGAGCGATTGCTGAGCTGGGCCGAGGGTCCGGCGGCATGCCGAGCACCCGGGATTTATGATTTCCGGGTACTAGCCCATCGGCGCGCTCGGGTCAGCATCGACTTGTGATGCCCTTTCAATTGCTCAATTCGGCCAGGGATAGGGCCTGCCGTTGTAATATTCGTGAGTGCCCAGGTTGAGCGGTGTCAGACTGCCGGGGTTGATGATGACTTGGCGCACCGGGGGGATCGGGCGAATGACGCGGACACCATGTTCAATGGTGGTCGTGGCGCCGTAGACGGGGCGCGGTTCGATCCGGGTGGTGTAGGAATCTTGGGCCGAGGCGGTGGCGCTTGGCATTAGGGACACGGCGAGCGCAAGAACGGCAAATCGGTAACGCAACATGGCAGGATCCTCATGGCGGCAAAGTTTGGAGGCAAAGTTGGTGGTGCCGAATTTACCCTTTCTTAAGAAAGTTGTCCGCCCGATCGTTTGTAAAGATTAACGCCGGGGTTTCAGCCCAGATTTCATGCGGGCCCGGCGGCGAGATGCCATTTTAAATAGTGCCGATGCGGGTACCTGGAGCCAGCGCGAATCCGCGTGAGAAATCAGCCCCCGCCATGGGCTTTTTGCCCGCGCGCTGTACTTCGATGAGCTGTAGGGCGCCGTCGCGGCAGGCGATTGTGAGTTCGCCGGCCAGAACTTCTCCCGGCGTTCCCTGGCCCTTGACGGCGCGCGCGCGCAGCACCTTGATCCGCTCGAGTTTGCCACCAGCCGGAGTCGCTTCGAACCAGGCGCCGGGAAATGGCGATAGGCCGTGGATATGTGACAGTACCTCGCGTGCGGGGCGATCAAAATGGATTTCCGCTTCGGCTTTGCTTATTTTGGCGGCGTAGGTAATGCCCTCGTGAGGCTGGGCAATTGCGGGCAACTCGCCGCGTTCCAGCAGTGCCAGCGCCTTCACCATCAGCACCGCGCCGCGCTGCATCAGTTCATCGTGCAAATCGCCAGCGGTTGTGCCGCCGCTGATCGCGACCGGCTCGCTCAGGCAAATGGGCCCCGTATCGAGCCCTTCTTCCATACGCATGATCATCATGGCGGTCTCAGTATCGCCCGCCATGATAGCGCGCTGTATGGGAGCAGCCCCGCGCCAGCGCGGCAATTTGGAAGCGTGGCCATTGAGGCAGCCCAGGCGCGGCGCGGCGAGAATTGCCGCTGGCAAGAGGAGGCCATAAGCCACGACGACGGCTACGTCGCCGCCAAGTGACGCGAAAACGGCTTGTTCATCAGGGGATTTTAAACTTCTGGGCGTCAACACCGGGATGCTGCGTGCTTCTGCGGCCTGTTGTACAGGTGATTTCAATTGCCCCATACCCCGCCCCGCCGGACGCGGCGGTTGCGAATAGACGGCTACAACCTTGTGACCTGCCTCAACAATCGCTTTCAGAGTTGGAACCGAGAAGCCGGGTGTGCCCATGAATACGATGTTGAGGGGCATCGGGTCAGGCACCCGCTTCGCGGGCTATTTTTTTGAACTTCCGGATGACCATGTCGCGCTTCAGCCGCGACATGAAGTCGATGATCATCTTACCGTTGAGATGATCAAACTCGTGCTGGATGGCGGTTGCGAGCAATCCTTCCGCCTCCAACGTCTGCTGTTTGCCGTTGCGGTCGATATAGCGCACGGTGCACGCCGACGGCCGCTCGATCTCGACCAGCACATCTGGAATCGACAGGCAGCCCTCCTCATGCAGGCGCAATTCAGGTCCCGTTGCCACAATCTCGGGGTTGATCATAACCAAGGGATTGGGTCCCTCGTCATCATCGGCGACATCGAGCACGAAGAGGCGTTTGGGAACGGCGACTTGAACAGCGGCCAATCCGATGCCCGGCGCCTCATACATGGTGGCCAGCATATCATCGGCGAGCTTGAGGATCGCGGCATCGACCTTCTCAACAGGTGTCGAGACCTGCCGCAGAAGCGGATCTGGGATTGTGATGATGGGAAGCAGCGCCATTCACATCAGATAGGAAAAGGCGAGGCTTAGGTCAATTGGGGCAAAGTGATACCCGAGTACCAGGTACGAGGTTGTTACCTATGTCTTAGGTACGTTCTGTCACCCATGTCTCCGGGCCGAACAAAACGGCCTCTGGCGATCCCGGCAGGACTTGAACCTGCGACCCTCGGTTTAGGAAACCGATGCTCTATCCACTGAGCTACGGGACCGTCGGGCCAGTGTTTACCTGATTGTGCGGCGGACAGAAAGGGCCAGAACAGGGCAGTTAGCCACCCTGTATGTGGCCTTATTCGAATTTCCGCCGTGCCTTAGGCTTGGTTATGGGCACCACTTCGGCCGTTGTCAGCACGCCCGCCGCAAGCCAACCCTGAAGTGCCTTTGCCGCGCGCAACGGGGCTGTGCTGGGATCATCGAAGACGGCCAACAGTTCGCACAACTTGCCAAACGCCGAGCCGTTCATCGCTTCCGTCCAAATCATGGCCTCTTCCGCCGGCAGAGCGCGTACCATCGGCGTGACGTCGTGGCGCCACACGAGGCAGGTCTGCGGCATCTCGAGGTGTTGGAACGCGGGCGGCGTGTCACCAGCGCGCAAAGCCGTCCAGATGGCAAGCGCATTGGTTTTGAACTTGAGGACGCGCACCGATGGGTGAGCGCAAAATACCAGCCGTTCCCAATCGTTGGGATCAATCTCTTGAAGATGCGTCAGGGTCACGACAGGAGCCTCGGGCGCATCGAACGCAAACCCTAGTGTACGTTCAAGGCGAGCCAGTTCACCCAGTTGTGGGTTGAATGAATAGGGTTCTGCCGTCGCCAGAAAATCCGGCAAGCCCTCGGCAAACCAACGCGCATTTTGGGTATGCGAGGGATTGGCGGCAATAAAGGCCCGGGCCAGGGTGTCAAAGTACTCGTCGCCTACATAGGCTTTGAGAAGCTCGTGATCGTTGGCGGTAATCTCGACGAGACGGCCAGCATAAGCGTTGCTGTAGACGCCGAACAAGACCTCGCGCGTGGTGCGCGAATTGGGCGGAATGAGCGATAGGATGCGTTGGTCGCCAGCAAGAATGGCGTCTTGGAACGTTGCCTGCAGCTCTGCCAGGGACGGCGGCGAATTGACAAGCGCTTGTTCGGCCGGAACTTCGGCAGCTGGGCGCTTGGTGCGCGGCTTCAACACTGTGCGCGTCATGGAGTGCTCAACGCCGGTTATTGAGAATCAACTGCGGTCCCACGATCTCGATTGCCATGGTGCGCGCCTTGCTGAGCTCGCCGACGAGCTCGGCGAGCGGTGGAATGTGATCGTCGCGTTCAATGATGGTCGAGACGGCGCCAAAGCGTGAAACGGCGGCTCTATAGAGTTGCCAAACTTCATCGGGCACTAAGGCATCATGGGTGTCGATGATGTGGGTCATGTTGTGTTCATGGCCGGCAAGATGGAATTGCACGACGCGGTCAGCGGGAATGCCGTTTATAAATTCATACGGATCGAAGTCGTGATTGAACGAGCTGACGAACACGTTGTTGACGTCGAATACAAGCCAGCATCCGGTGCGCTTGGCCATCTCGGCGATGAAATCCCATTCAATCATTTCGGAATGGCCGAACTGCACGTAGGTCGAGACATTTTCCAATGCAATCGGCCGCTTGAGGTAATCCTGCACATGCTGCACGCGGGCGACGACGTGATCCAAAGCCTCGCGCGTGTAGGGGATCGGCAGAAGATCATGCAGGTTGACGCCATGAACGCCGGTCCAGCACAGATGATCGGATACAAACTCCGGTTCGGTGCGATCGGCTAGATCTTTTAGTCCTTGCAGGTAGGCTGGATCGAAGGGTGTGGCCGAAGCGACTGACAACGATACGCCATGCATGACGATCGGATAGCGGGCGCGGATTCGATCCAGCATTTTTAAGGGTTGGCCGCCGGGCACCATATAATTTTCGCTAATCACCTCGAACCAGTCGACATCGGGATTGCCATCCAGAATATCGGCATAGTGCTGGGCTCTGAGGCCCAATCCGAAGCCAAGATAGGACGGCTTGGTTTGGGCGCGCCGTGCCGGGGTCAAAGTTGAGGAGCGGCGTTTAACATCCTGCATGGTGAGGGGTTCCATCGGTGCCGGAGATCGTACGCGAGCCGTGTCTGTCCGCGCAATGATATCACAAGTGACAAAGCCCGGCGGCGAAAGGCGTGCCGCCGGGCTCGTGGAAGTGGCGGCGGCTGGGCAAGTGCCGGGGGGACTGGGCCCTTGCGGGGCGTGGGTTTCACCCGCGCTCACCGCCGTCCTCCAAATCGGCATCGCGGCCCGAAGACCCCGGTGCGTGTTTGACGAGGCTTGAAAAAGTTTAGCTTCGCGAGGTCTTTCCGCCCTTGGCCAAGCACTGGGCCTTGGACATCATCTTGATGCCTTGCCCCTTGCACGCATTGTGGCCCTTGCAGGCATTGCCGAGTTTTTCCATCAGCGGCCCCATGGAGATAAACCGCTTGTAAAGATCGGGATAGTTGCGCTCCACCACCTTCATCGCCG
>JBEBJD010000335.1:0-6819 GCA_040080075.1 Hyphomicrobium sp.
GTAGCGGCGCCGGCCTGTGCGGCCTGCCGGCCGGGCTCGCCGACAAGGCGCGCACTCGCGGCCCGCCAACGCTTTGCTGATGACGCCTGAACTCGATGCCCTGATCGCTCGTGCGCAGAGCCTGCTCGCGCGCCTCGAAGCCCTGCACGGCCTTGAGATAGTCGAGTACGTTCTGCCACGACGAAAGAATAGGCTTATCAAATAGCCCGCCCTTCATCAGCCGCAGTGCCGCCGCCTGAACAAGTTTCAATTCCGTGATGACCGCGTCGCCGGCGTCGGAGACCTCGCGCAGCCGTGGCTCGGGCGCGTTGACGACCTCGGCAAATGACCCAAAACGAGCGATTAGGCGCTTGGCGAGATCCTTGGTGTCACGGCGTGGAATGGCGCGAAACAGAACCAGTTCCAGCAGCTCGTAGTCGGGCATTGCATCTGCGCCGCCCTTGCGGAAGCGTTCGCGCAAGCGCTGGCGATGTCCCGCATACAGAGGTGCAGATGCCTCAAACAGACCACCTTGTTGAACCCCGTCTTCGGCGTCGTCCTGCATAGCGGGCGTCCCGGCTAGATTCCTGCTAGAGCGCTGGTGGCCGTGGCCCGTCCAATCCCGCTGGTGACGTTGTGAAAATTTCACAGCCCGTTTGCGTAACGCCGACGGTGTGCTCGAATTGGGCGGAGAGTTCGCGGTCGCGCGTCACGGCGGTCCAGCCATCAGCCAGAACTTTGACGGCGCACTTGCCCAAATTGATCATCGGTTCAATTGTGAACAACATGCCGGGCGCTAGCACGATGCCTTCTCCGGGCTCGCCGTAGTGCAGAATGTTGGGCCGGTCGTGGAAGACCTGGCCCAAACCATGCCCGCAAAAATCACGCACTACGGAACAACGCTGTGCTTCAGCATAGGCCTGTATGGCCGCGCCAATATCTCCCGTGGTGTTTCCCGGTTTAACGGCAGCGATGCCGCGCAGGAGCGATTCATAGGTCACTTCAATCAGACGCTCTGCCCGCCGTGAAATTGCGCCCACCGTATACATCCGGCTGGTATCGCCGTGCCATCCATCGACAATCAGCGTCACGTCAATATTGACGATGTCTCCCGTCTGCAGCGCCTTGGGACCTGGAATGCCGTGGCAAACAACGTGATTGATCGATGTGCAGATCGATTTAGGGAAGCCGCGATAATTGAGGGGCGCGGGTATCGCGCCATGCTCGATGGCAAATGCCAAGACCATGTCGTCCAGCGTCTCGGTCTTGACCCCTGGCTTGACATGTGGGGTCAACATATCGAGTGCAGCAGCGGCCAGTTGGCCGGCCTTGCGCATCGCCGCAAAGGCGTCTGGACCATGGCGCGGGATGCCAGCGCCGTCGTCGTTCGAAAGTTTGGCGTCGAGGTTGGTCATGATTTTTTTTCGATGTTTTGCGCTGGTCGAAATTGGCGGGCTTGGCGCCGCCCAAAACAACATTAGTCAAAATCCCATCGCGCGCAACTTTGGGCCCTTGGCCACGGGAGTCATGTCCCCGTCAAACTCAGACTGCAAATGAAAACGGCGGCCCAAGGGCCGCCATCGTCATTGAGACGGTCAAACTTGCGCCGGTCACGCGTCCGCTGGAACCTCTGCCGCTGAGGCTTCAGCGATCAGCCGCTGCGCCTGGCCAACCCAATCTTCCTTCTCGATACGGCCATTCAAGTTCAAGGTATCGTCGACATTGGCGATATCTTCGTCCGAGAAATTAGCAATCTGTTCGAGCTTGATGCAGTTGAGCTGCTTGAGGCGGCCGAACAAGTCAGGCGTAATGCCCTTGATCTGAAGCAGATCATCGGCATCGCCCTTGGGCTTCTTGAAGCCCTTCCACGCAGCGTTGAGGCGGCGAGCGCGAACGTCGGTACGCTCGACGATACGGGCAGCCTTGCCGCGGCGGCCACGCAGATAATAAAGCTTGGCGCGGCGTACCTTGCCGCGACGGATCACTTCGATCTCAGCAATGATAGGCGAATAGACCGGGAACACGCGTTCCACGCCTTCGCCATAGGAAATCTTGCGAACCGTAAAGTTTTCGTTAAGGCCGGCGCCCGAACGGGCAATCACGACGCCTTCATAGGCCTGCAGGCGCTCGGCCTGAGTGCGGGCAGCTGCGGCCTTCTTTTTCTTGTCCTTGGGGTCGGGCTCGCCAAGTTCTACGACCCGCACCATCACCTTAACGGTGTCGCCGGGGGAGAATTCGGGCACACCGCGCTTGGTCAGCACAGCATTCATTTGCTCGAGTTCGAGCTGCCGGATGATGTCCATTTTTGAAGTCCTTTTTCTTTGTACATCAATGCAGAGGAGCTGAACCGCTGGCTATGGTAAAACCACAGCAATCAGCGAGGCACGGCTCGTGCGGCCCAATTCGGGCAACCCTGATAGGGGCTTGGAATGGCGTCCTGATACGTGAAAACCTCAAGCTTGTCGAGCGGCAATCCGGCGCGGCGAGGGGTGCGGACGGGCGGCCTTCCCCTCCGCCCGTCCACGACCGGTGAAGTTAGGGTCAAAAGCAGTTGTTGGAGCGAGGTACATAGGCTCAAAAGCCTAGCGCAAACTTCCCAGCCAAGACTGAAACCATTGCAGCTCAAACGAGTTGGTACCAACGCCGGTTGAAGTCAGCGCAGCGGCGCCAAGCGGCAGGAGAACCTCGCCAGCCAAAAGCGATCGGTATTTAGCGAGCGTCAATGGATCCATGGGCCAATCAGGCATCGTGCGGATCGACCACAGGCGGCGCGATAGACTGTCGATGTCGTTGACGACGTTTGCGCGCGGCCCCCCTGGATCTGACACGAGTTGTCCTTGCAGTTCGTAGATCTCCTGTTCTAGGACCGCGGCGTCCTCGCGTATGAGGCTGGCCTTTTTCGTACGGATGCGGCGCCGCAACGTCAGGAAGGGGCGCACGAAGCCCGTGTAGAAATAACCGAGGACAACGAGCCACTGGATAAAGAACGGCCCCTGCCACTCACGGAATAGGAATTGAGGCTGACCAGTCAACGTGCAGGTGATGTCCTTGTAGTTCGGAATGATCCAGGCCCACCACGCTCCAAGCCACAGGATCGGGATAGCGAGAAGCACGGCTTGAAAAAGATAGAAATCACCGATGGGCTTCAACCCGCAAACGCCGTCGAAGTGACCCGGCGTGATGCGCAGGCCTGAATTGTGGGTGCTGAGAACACCGGCCAGCGTTCCATAGTGCGTAAGGCGACCGAAGAAGAGACCGGCAAGAGCTGCGGACAGCGCGCTGATTGCCGTAAATATGCCAAGCTCGGCAAGAGCTACTCCGCCTTGCGGGAGCGTGCCCTGGCGCCAAGCCTGCCAGATCTGGGCTGAGAGCCCGCCGAAAACCCAAACGTAGGAACCAAAAATCAGCAAGCCGATCAAAAGACCCGACCAGACTTCAACGCCCTTGCCTTGAGAAGCCATCTGCTGTTTCAAGCGCGAGATGCCGTCGCCGGTAATGACGAGTGCGTTGTTTAACCGTAGCCGGTCGATTGCTGTGTCGAGACGCCGGTTGATTCCGGATGCGAGCCATATCGCCACGATAACGCCAAGGAAACCCGAGATCAGCATGTAGTCCCAGCAAACCCACTCCGTGCCAAAAAACTTCGCGTTGAGCCATATCTGATAGGTTAGGTAAAGCGCAACGACCGCTAGGAACCAGCGAATGGTTCGGCCCTGCAAAACCACATCGACCCAAGTCATGTGTCTACCGGAGGTGATGGCGGACGCCTGCTGCACCCGCCTCCCTTCGCCCCAGAGTCATTTTCTTTGCGAATACCGAGTTCTTTGCGATTAATAAGCCGCGAGAGTTTGGCTAAGCCGAAGCTCAATATTGGCATCATAAAATGCGCCGGCATGACAACGCAATATCAAAGGTATCGCGACGTTTCGCAGACTGGATTCTGCGCCGGCAGCGTCATGGCAGCCGTGCCTCATTTAACAAACGGTCGTGGCGATTTTTGGAGGACGGACGCTTGAACCCCGGCTCCGGCCCCGCCCGGCCGACGACGGCACGGAGAGGTTAGGCGGCAATTCCCCCCAATTTTGGTTGGGTCCAATACTAGAACTCACGCGGCCATTTGCCGTTTCAACCTCTCGGCAAGTGTAATCCCGGCAAGCTCCGTTTGCACCGGCCCTTATGCCGCCCTTATGCTCCGGACACACTTTCCCTATCGAAAACTTATGCCCAACGGCGCAATTGAACTCCTGTTGCTGCACAGGAGACAAACGCGATGCTCGATATCATCTTTCTAGCACTTGGCGCCGGAGCCTTCGGCCTCATGAGCCTCTATGCCATCTCTTGCAGCCGGCTGTAAGGCATCACCCATGACAGATCCCCTCATTGCGCTGGCTGTCGTTATCGGACTCGGCGCCTACCTCCTTTACACCCTGCTTCACCCCGAGAAATTCTAGCCCTCGGGAAGGACACCCCATGACAATCGCTGGTTGGATACAAATTGCGCTCGTGCTGGCCGCTGTGCTGATGGCTGCACGCCCGCTCGGTCTTTACATGGCGCGGGTCTTCCAAGGTGAGCGCACGCGTCTGTCACCGTTGATTGCGCCTGTCGAGCGCACATTTTATAAGGCTTCTGGCATCACACCCGGCAAAGAGCAGACATGGCTTGGCTACACGCTCGCCATGCTCGCGTTCAACGGCACAGGATTCGTGCTGCTGTACGCCTTGATGCGCTTGCAGGGCGTTTTGCCGCTGAACCCGCAGGGGTTTGCAGGCATTTCGCCCGATCTCGCCTTCAATACTGCTGTCAGCTTTGTCACCAATACCAATTGGCAAAGCTATGGCGGTGAAACGACGATGAGTCACTTCGTCCAGATGGTGGGCTTCACCGTGCAGAATTTTGCTTCTGCGGCGACAGGTATAGCGCTCGCCATAGCCGTGACGCGGGCCTTTTCCCGAAGTGGTTCAAATACGATCGGCAATTTCTGGGCAGACCTAACCCGCGCCACGCTTTACGTGCTGCTGCCACTTTCTCTGGTGCTGGCCGTTGCCTTCCTTATGACAGGCGTACCACAGTCGTTTGCCGGGAATATCGAAGTGACGACGCTGGAAGGCGCCAAGCAGACCATCGCATTAGGTCCGGTTGCGAGCCAGGAAGCAATCAAGCAGCTTGGCACCAACGGCGGCGGATTCTTCAATGCCAACGCGGCGCATCCCTTCGAAAATCCAAACGCTTGGTCCAACTATCTTTCGATTTGGAGCATGCTGCTGGTCTCCGCCGCACTGACGTTCACGTTTGGAAAAATGGCCGGTGATGCGCGCCAAGGCCACGCTCTACTGGCTGCCATGGGCATTCTTCTGATTGCAGCCGTAGGAATTGTTTACTGGTCTGAGACAGCGGGCAACCCGCTTCTGACCCAAGCGGGCGTCGATGCCAGTGGCGGCAACATGGAAGGCAAAGAAGTCCGCTTCGGACAAGCTTTGTCGGCTCTTTACGTCGCTGTGACCACGGGCCTGTCGTGTGGTGCCGTCAATGCGATGCATGACAGTCTTACCCCACTCGGTGGAATGGTACCGCTGTTCCTGATCCAGCTGGGCGAAATTTTGCCAGGCGGCACCGGCTCAGGCCTTTACGGCATGATCGTTATGGCCATCCTTACAGTATTCATTGCGGGTCTTATGGCCGGCCGCACACCTGAGTATCTCGGCAAGAAAATTGAAGTGCGCGAAATGAAACTGGCCATGCTGGCGGTCCTCATTCTGCCCTTAGCAATCCTCGGTTTTACTGCTGTTTCGGTGATGATGCCCAAGGCGCTCGAAAGCCTGGCAAATGCCGGACCGCACGGCTTGAGCGAAGTTCTCTATGCCTATTCGTCGGCAGCCGGCAACAATGGCTCTGCCTTCGCCGGCCTCAACGCAAATACGCCATGGTACAACACGACGCTCGCCATCGCGATGCTGCTCGGCCGGTTCGCATATGTCATTCCTGTTATGGCGATCGCCGGATCTCTGGCAGCCAAGAAAAAAACAGCAGCCTCGACCGGAACATTCCCGACCCAAGGAGCACTGTTCATTGGCCTCCTCATCGGCGTGATCCTCATACTTGGTGGCCTGCAATATTTTCCCGCACTCGCCCTTGGCCCGATTGCCGAGCACTTCCTGATGCACGCAGGCAAGACGTTTTAAGAAAGTAAGATCATGTCTTCTCAATCTATCTCAACACCACTGTTTGACGGCGCAATTGCCCGTCAGGCCGCCACCGGCGCTGTGATAAAGCTCGCGCCGCGGAAGCTCGTTCGCAACCCGGTCATGTTTGTCACTGCAATCGTTGCCACTCTCGTCACACTTATTTTTATACGCGATGCGGTAGACGGTAGTGATGGACTTGCCTTCACCGGCCAAATTGCCGCCTGGCTTTGGTTTACTGTGCTGTTCGCCAACTTTGCCGAAGCCGTTGCCGAAGGGCGGGGCAAAGCACAAGCGGACGAACTTAGAAAGACGCGCAGCGACACGCCAGCCAAGGTACTTTTGCATCCAGATGACCTCAGCGACGATCTTTGGGAGCCGAAATCCGCATCGGATCTTGAGATCGGCGATGTTGTACTCGTGGAGGCGGGAGATACCATTCCATCCGACGGTGAGGTCGTGGAGGGTATCGCCTCGGTCAATGAGTCAGCGATCACCGGAGAATCTGCGCCTGTCATTCGAGAATCCGGGGGCGACCGCTCGGCCGTGACGGGCGGCACGGTCGTGCTTTCAGACTGGATCAAGGTGCGCGTTGTCGCTGCTCCAGGATCGTCGTTTCTTGATCGCATGATAGCCCTGGTCGAAGGCGCTGAACGGCAA
>JBEBJD010000220.1:0-6809 GCA_040080075.1 Hyphomicrobium sp.
GTCACCGCCTTCATCCAGGCCCTGCGCACGTGGCCAAGCCGTCCCGCAGACATGAAGCGGGGGATGCCACAGAAGTCATCGCGTCCACGCCGCGCAATACCGAGCCAATGCGCATAGCCAAAGCCATGGCGCGCGCCGGGTTGTGTTCGCGCCGGGAAGCAGAACGCTGGATTGAGGATGGGCGCGTTGCCGTCAACGGCAAGGTGCTTCGCACACCCGCGTGTGAAGTTGGACCGCAAGATCGCGTCATCGTCGATGGTCAGCCGTTACCGGCATCTGAACCAACACGGTTGTGGCGCTACTGCAAGCCCAAGGGGCTCGTGACCACGCATTCGGACCCGCAAGGACGCGCGACCGTATTTGACCAGTTGCCGCCTGACATGCCGCGCGTCGTCTCAATCGGGCGGCTCGACTACAATACCGAAGGCTTGTTGCTGCTCACCAACGACGGTGAATTGGCGCGGCATTTAGAATTGCCGGCAACCGGCTGGCTGCGCCGCTACCGCGTGCGTGCGCATGGGCGCGTGACGCAAGTCGAACTCGATCGTCTGAAAGAGGGTATCGAAATCGAGGGCGTGCGCTATGGCGCCATCGAAGCGGCTGTCGACAGCTTTCAAGGCGGTAACGTCTGGCTCACCATCGGTATTCGCGAGGGCAAGAACCGCGAAGTGCGTAAGGTGTTGTCGAGCTTCGGACTTGATGTGAACCGGTTGATCCGGATTTCATTCGGACCATTTCAGTTGATGGATCTGGCGCCGGGCTCCGTCGAACAGGTGCGCCGCCACGTTCTTGCCGATCAGCTCGGCGCCGAACTCGCCCAACAGTTCGGTCTGGCTGGCGCCAATGAAACCGAGCGTGACCGTCGCGCCAAGCGTGCTCCTCCCCGCGATGACGGTAGGTCCGGCTAAGAGCATAAGTACAATCCTCGATTGCTCCACCGCCCCCGGCACAGGGCATCCGTCAAACCCGGCGCCAAACGCGGACGCCCAGACCTTCGATCACGGTAGCGTAAACAATACCTATAAGCCGGATTTCCACACCGTTCGGGCAGGCGATTCGTTCAAGTTCTGATTAAGCGGCGCGCTTGAACTTCTCGGCGCGGCGAACCTTCTTAATCGCAGCAAGGTCGATAACAATGGCTTGCGGGCGGCTATGCATGTCGTGACCGGCTTTGGTGCCGGCGGCTGGGCGCTCGAGCACCGGCTGGCCGCTGCGGGCCGCGTTTTTGGCCAATGCCGATTTAGCGTAGCGCTTGGCTGCAGGCCCGTGCGCCTTCTGGGCGGAGGCTGCGCGAGCTTTGGGTTGATTGAGACGTGCGACGACGGCTAGCTGGCCAGCAAGGTTGCGAGCCGCCGTGGCGGGACGTGCCGTTTGGTACGTGAGAGCCGCTTCGTCCAAGAGAAGTTCATCTGCTTCGGCGCAGAGCTGGGCCAAGAGTTCTACCGTGCTCAAGGCCAGAGCCCGGTCAAACTTGGCGTGTTCGGCTTGAAACGCACCGGTGGTGCGCAACAGCGGCCAAGGCAATGCTCCAGCAACGGGTTCGTCTTGAGTGACGTGTTGACTGGATGGTGCTGTGATCGCGATGGACCGCGGCGGCCTTGAACCAGCACCAAGTAAACGGGCGGAGTCTTCAGGTGACATCGACCGCAAATGAGCGGCAACAGGCTCTTCAGCAATCGCGGGAGCGGCAAAAATTCCCAGGATTCGCGACCATACGGACCGCTTGATGTTTGACGCAGACATAAAACCTCACCACCACAACAGGCGCCCCCCACAGGCCGCCTTGGGTAAGAGATTGCACCCGCTTGGTTAAAGCCGGGCTAACGACTGTCGCGAAATTGGGTGCGCGGGCGATTTTGCTTGTCCAGACGTGTAACAACGGCCATTTCGGCGCGTCTTATCGAAGCCACCCCCACCGCGTGTTCTTTTTTTGCTCACTAGAGGCGGCTGGTTGCGGCTGCACTGCCTGGGGGGCCGGGATACTGGACGCCGTCCGTTGAACAGAGCCATGCCAGCTCGCCTCGACGTCTTGTCCCGACTGGGAGCGGCGCAAGATCATCGTCTCCGACATGGGAACCGTGAAGGCGTAGCGTCCATGACGCGAGCGATAGAGCAGGCCGCGCTCGCACAGGGTTTGCAGCATTTGGCTGATCTGGGGGTTGGAGAGCCCATGGATGTCACCGCTCAATGCCGAAATTTCCTGGGCCGAGAAATCCATTGACCCACTATCCGGGCGTTTGGCAATGACCTTCAAGACTTCGCGTTGTTTGTCGGTCGTTTTGTTCCAGCGCGCGGCAAACAAACCGGCATCGAGGCGATCGAGCACCTCGGCTGATGGGAAATCGTCCTCATGCAGCACACCTCCGTTGCGGAGCAGATGATCGACAAGTTCCTTGCCAAAAAACTGGATGAGGTAGGGATAGCCGCCGGTGAGATCAGCAACTTTGTTAACAAGGCCGCTCGAGGCGTTGAGCGGCGGCATCAGTTCCTTTAACGGATTGTAAATAGCGGCCAGCGTGTCGGCGCGGCTGAGACGCTCGAGCGTCATGACGTGGAACATGCGCTCTGTATAGGTGCGCGTGTCGGTCAGAGCGTCGAACACTTGAGGCAGGCCGGAGAGCACCAGGAGGCACTGCGATACCCCTTCACGCTTTTGCAATGAGGCTACCGTCTCGATCAGGAGCGACATCGGATATTCGTTGCGCTCGGCGTGGTCGGAGAGGCACTGGGCTTCGTCATAGGCGAAGACCATGCCGCGCGCCTTGGCGCGGTTGACCAGCGAACCGAGGCGGACGAGCGTCGCCTTCAACCTATCGCTGGGCAATCCGGGTGAGCGCTCGTACATGTTGCGCAGTACCTCAAAGGCGTAGGGGCTATTGGTCTCGCCCGCATCGTGATGACCTGCAGGGGACTGTCCATTCTCTGATTTCGCAAGAACGCGCCCCAGTGCTTCAGAGACATCCGTCAATATTCGCAGCGCCAGCCGCTCTTCACTGAGCGACGACGATTCCGAAAGGTCATTGCCGACCCAGATCCAGCCCTCCTGTTCCGCCATCTGCCGCAGGTTTTCGAGCAGTACCGTTTTGCCGACGCCACGCAGCCCCGTGATCAAGATGTTGGAGGTGGAGAAGTTCTGGCGCAGCAAGCGCCTGAAGTGCTCCTGTTCTACCGTGCGGCCTGCAAGAAACGGCGGCGTGTGCCCGGCTCCGGGGCGATAGGGGTTCTCGATGAGTTTGCGTCGGTCCATGGTTCAGACTCGATTGGGTCAGGATAAGGCGCGGAGGATGCCGCAGTCGCGTGAGATTACTCATTGACGGGACACCCGTGAGTTCGGATATGGAGATGCCACACCCCCGATCGCACACAGTTCCGCAAGGCGTCCCAGTGGGGCCGCTTTGGTGTCGCCAGCTTTGTAAGCGAGTTGAGTTTCGTGACCTTCGACGAGACCAACATTGTGGCTGTCGCTATCATCGCGGCCCTGACGCATCACAGACAGTAGTGTCTGCTTATTGTCAGTTTACTAGCAGATTTGGCTCACGCCATTGCCGGGGTTGTGGCCGCCGCCACAGCCAAATTTTGGGCTCGTTCCTTCCCAAACTCCGGGCATCCGCTTAAAGTGTACGCCATTTCCATTCCCCGCTTCCGGTCTGCATCTGCCGCCTTCGCTAGGAAGGAGAATTGTGTGACCGGTTATGTTGAGGCCCCCCACAAGCCCTCGGGTCAAACTTTCAACGTATGAAGAATATATGTCAACGGCCTTGGAAGCTGTAAATCCCTGTGCTTCAAGCGAAATAGAATTTCACGCGCGCCTGATTGCTCAGAATGACTGCAATCGTAAGTATAGAATACAAGTTCTGGTAGAAGAATCCGGTTACAACGACTCTGACAACATTCCCTTGAAGTCGTGGCCGATCAGAATTGGCTGGACACGGGCGGGGGAACAGTTCGGCTGATGATGCCGGTCTGCGGACGAGAGTGTTGTTTGGTCAGGCCGCCTGTCTATTTGAAAGGCGGGCAACCTGGAGGCTGATGAGGTGATCCAGGTAGCCGTCGAATGGCACCGTGAAGGTGCTCATACCGCGCGGATCCTCGCTCCACTCTTGAAGTTTCGAGGCGAAGGAGGCGCACAGTTCGCCGGTTCCATCCAAGGTCAGGACTGTGCTGACTAGGGCAGCCTCAGTCAATGGCAGGAACGGGATGTTGACCCGGCCGATACGTCCATCGGGTAGTGGACTGCCTGCGTGAGTGATACTGCAGCAGAAAATGCGGCCGCCTTGGAATGTGACGATGGCGCCAATGACCAATCTCGTGCCATCGAGGCCTGGAGCCGCGCGGTAGGTCCAGCGCTGACCTGCCGCAAACGGCATTCCTTCATCAGGTCCTTCAAGACTTGGCATTAGTGCAGTTCCTCGTCATTAAAACGCTTCGCCGGAATATACCGCGCCGCCCCCAAGCAGCTCATGCCTTTCGAGGTAATCAAATATCAGGGCGGCTTTCGGGCAAAACAGTTATGCTCCTTTCCTGCCGATCTAAATGTCTCAGGAATGCCGCCGCTACGCCCCCCGTGGCCGATCGCAGCATAGACCGGCCATGGGTGCCCGTTGTCATTGCCCAGCAACGGCCAGAGGCCACGCGAGGGGAAGGGCTTCTTGCAGGTTGAGGCCAGAAGGCACCGTCTCCGTTGCAGAGCTGGCTACAGCCGCAAGATCCTGGCGCGGCGAGGGCGGCTTCATCCGTAAGGGGCGGGACAGTCTGCGGCATTGGCTCTGCAGCGTCTGCCCCGTAGCTGGGTTCCGGGTGATGGCGGTGCAACTGTTCTCGACCTTTGATGAGGTGAGCTTTTCGAGCCTTTGCAGGGATCCGGTTTCAATGGGCGAAGCAGAGTTTTCAGGCGGGCGCGCGAGGGCCTGTGCTGTCTGCCGCTGCCTTTCGGGACTCGAAAACACGATCTGGGACATAAACGACCAGAAGCCGACGAAGTGCCAGAATATGGCGCCTGTGACAAAACCCAGGGCTGCGGCGCGGGCCGCGGGAGGAATCGCCTTAAGGCTATGAACAGCCCCCTTTGGGCGGTGGGTCGCGGCTGCATGGCTAGGTTGGGGATCGTGAGTGCCGGAGAACGGGCGGGGCCGCGGAAGCCGCGTGGCTTCCGTTATTGTCCAAGCATGGGGAACCTGATCCCGCCGCACAGGCAAGTGTTGCCTCTGAGGCAAGGGCCCCGGCCCCGGAAGTTCTTTGAGCTCGGACGAGGGACGCATGTCAGCGGCCGGGCAAATGTCGGATCAGAATCATATCAGTAGTTTGCCGGGACCGGTGCCGCACCCGCAAGGACCAGGGAGCCGCCGGGGCCCGTCAAACATCAGATGTCCACAACGTGGAGCTTCGTTTTCACTGATCCCAGGGAATGATGCGTGGCATGGGCAGGGGCGATCTTTGCTGCCGGGCCTTGCCGGGGGCGTCAGATGTTTCTTCCCCAACGCGCGATGAGCGCACTGGCGGAACAAACATCTTGGTGGCGTTACACAAGCGCTTGGGGTTTTCGTTAGCTCCGCATGCCACCGGCTGACCGGAATGGCTTAAGCAAACATGGATCTCTTTCAGGCGGTTGCCTGCGCCCCCGCACGACACCGCCAGCATTTCAGGTTTCAAGCTGGGATTGATGCTGAGAAATTCATCGGCAAGATCTTGCGGCGATATGAACTGAGACTCGAATGGATTGACGAAGCGCTCGGGAATTTTAATCTCCGCGAACTCCCTGCGCAGGAATTCAAAGTAGGCAAAGGGGGCTAGCCCGGAGCAAGTGCCGTGTTTACGATACTCGTGGATGATGAGTTTCTTACTCGGCATGATATCGAGCATGCGATCAATGATTTGTTCGGGGATATACGAGCTACCAGCCCGCATGCAGTTCTCCGGATAACCGCGCTCGTACTGCGGCCAAAGGCCGTGCACGATGAATGAATAGCGCCGTCCATCCTGGCGATTGCACTGCAGATCATCGTCTGCACCGGCCTCGCTGGCGCAATGGGTGGGGCTCCACGACAGCACCAGCGCGTAGTAATCGAAATCGCCGGCCGTATTGCGCCGGAACTCGGGTTGCTTGCCGCGGTTGCGGCGCTCTTCATAACTGCTCTTGTTACCGTCATCGTCGCGGCTGGTTTGTGTATCATTGCGCTGCGCCAGGGCAGGGCCAGCTGCAAACGTGCTCACGACGATGCCAGCACAAGCAAGCAGATAAATAAAACCCCAAAGGCGCCGGTTCATTCGTCAGCCACTCCATAACCGCCAAGTGCACGTCCCCGCACGCGGCGCACCATAGCGATCGCTCGTGCTGCGGCAATGGTCTGGCATACCCCGGCCGGTTAAATGTTGGTTATGTAAGGCTCTTCAAGTGGTTTTCTCAGCCAGCGCCGACAGAATTCGCGCCCAGCTTCGCGCTCCTTTTTTGAAGCTGGTCAGATTGTATTTTTCATTGGGCGAGTGAATGCGATCGTCGTCAAGTCCGTAGCCCACGAGCAGGCTGTCCATGTTCAAGGCATCTTTGAAGGATGTAACGATGGGAATTGATCCGCCGCATCCCATCATCACAGGCTTTTTTCCCCACTCGGCCTCAAGCGCCCCTGCCGCCTGACGGATGGGGGTGGATGATGTGTCGAAACCCACAGCTGCGCTGCCGCGCGTGCCGATGAATTCGGCGCTGCAATCTTTGGGCAAGCGCGCGCGCACGAAGTCATGTACGGCGGCTAGCACCGTGCTTGGGTCCTGGCCAGGTACAAGGCGGCCAGTGATTTTGACGGACGCCTTGGATG
>JBEBJD010000261.1:0-28883 GCA_040080075.1 Hyphomicrobium sp.
TTGCAGGTCTTGTCGTGCCAATCATTGCCGCCTGATGCGCCCGTGATCGGCGCTGGCATCGGGTTCGAAGAAACGGCCGCCATCGCCAGCCGTTTGGGACGCAAATGCATCGCTTTTTCACAACTTGCCAAAGCGGCCGATGAGTGCCGCATAGCGGCCACCTACTTCGCGCCTGCCGTCGCTGTGGCACTGTTGGCAGAGACATAAATAGACGTCGCACACGCGGCGCTTTGATCGGCACGACCCGGTGCACATGCTCCCTACCTGTTCATCAGCAGGTAGGCGGCATACATAAGCGTGACCGCCAGCACCAGCCGCAACAGCCAGTCGGGAATGTAGCCCGTCAGCCGCGATCCGATAAGAATGCCAGGCACCGATCCCGCCAGCAACGCGCCCAGCAGGGTGACGTCGAGATTGCCCATGCCGGCATGGCCTAACCCTGACACAAGAGTGAGAGGCACCGCGTGAACAATATCGGTGCCGACGATGCGGCGCGCGAGAAGCATCGGGTACAACCCTGTCAGAACCGAGACGCCAATCGCTCCCGCCCCAACTGACGTCAACGCCACCATGCCGCCCAACAATAGACCGAACAGAAATGTCGGTAACTTGCGCGGTGGAGTGTCTGTGGCGGCGGCATCTTCGCTGGGCTGTACGCGGCGCAAAAACGGCATCAGGGCAATGGCGAGCGCACTGCATACAAGCGCCACCGCCAAGACTTTGCGGATAGCATGCGCCAAAAGATGCGTATCGGCGCCCGAGAAATAGATCCAGCCGACCACAATGGCGGCACCCGGCAGACTGCCCATGGCGAGCCAGCCAAGTATCGGCCAATTGACGTTTCCTAGCCGGTGGTGGCGCAGCGCGGCGCTGGCCTTGGTAATTGACGCAAACAGCAGGTCGGTGCCGACCGCCACCGTTGGATGAAAGCCGATGCCAATCAGCATTGGAGTCGTCAAAGAGCCCGCGCCGACGCCGGTAATGCCGATCAGAAAGCCGATCAGGAAGCCCCCGGCCACGATTAAATGCAAGTTGGTTGAGATGAGGTCCATGACGGCGCTTAGTGCCCCGTCCCGATAACGCAGAAATGAACCAGCTTTGCTTTATTGTTCGTACGCGTCATGCGATGGCCTTAAGAATCGTCCTCAAGCTGAGAAGCACAACCACGCAGCCGACGATGAGCATCAGCACCTTATCGGGGATGTGCTTGGTCGCATAGGCGGCAAACGGAGCCGCTATGATGCCGCCAGCAATAAGACCGGCAATGATCGGCCAGAGGCTCAAGCCGACTGTCAAGAAGAACGTTGCCGAAATTGTCAGTGTGACAAAGAATTCGGACAAATTAACCGAACCGATTGCGTAGCGGGGCGGGGTGCCTTGTCCCAACAGCGACGAGGTCACGATAGGTCCCCAGCCGCCACCACCCATGGCATCCAAGAGCCCGCCAAAAAAGCCGAGGGGCGCGACCGCAACCGGCGCTGCCCCCTGTACGGGGCGCTGATTGATGGCTTTCCAGATGATCACTATGCCGAGAATAAGCAGGTAACCGCTGATGTAGGGCCTCAATACATCGCCAGGCAATTCGGAAAGCGCATAGGCTCCAAGTGCGCCGCCGGTCATTCCCGGCACCACCAATCGCAACACCAAACTCCGGTCGACATTACCGAGCTTCCAATGTGCAAGTCCCGATGCGCCGGTCGTAAACGTTTCGGCGGCATGAACACACGCGCTGGCGGTTGCGGGTGAAACTCCAAGGCTCAATAGTACTGATGTTGACGTGACGCCATACGCCATACCAATAGCACCATCGACCATTTGGGCGACGAAGCCGATAATGACGTACAGTAGAATGTCGTCCCACATGTGAGGCGGCTCTGGTCCAGGTGATGGATAGAAATGCGCTTATGGATTGTGAGTGATCGAACTAGATTGAATAGTCCGGTGGGCTTTCGATTTCGACAGCCACGCCCGCCGCCCGCAAGATGAGGGCCACCTCATTGGCGCGCCTGCGGAACTCAGCCTCGCCATCTCCCGATGCCGTCCCAGACTGCCGCAAGTCGGCACACAATCCGCGCTCCAGCATGGCGCGAGTTAATATGAAGGTATCGGCACTCGCCTTGGCAACGGCTTCGCTTACTTCGGTCACAACGCCGCCGGCGATCGACGCCCCCGTCACCGCATCAACGAGCATAAAACTGCCCGTCTCGGGAGCATCGGCAAAGGTGTCGATAGCCGCGCCACGTCCCAGCGCAATGTGAGCCAGCGCAATATCGTTGACGCCACAAACAGTTGACGGGTTCGATGCCAATGTTTCGAGATCGAGCAGGGCGCGGATTTCAATATGGGAAACAGGGATGAGATCGGTTGCGGTGCGAAGCAAGTAAGCTCCGCGCGGATCAAACGCGGTCTCGTTTAACCACACGAGTTTAGTCTCGAGGCTGCGCGCAATGGCTGGCTTGTTGTCGGGCTTGGCCATAACAGCGCCGCGTGCCACGTCAAGATCTGTATCGAGCTGAATAGCGACCGCCCGCCCGGTGCTGGCTTCCGCCAAGTCTCCGTCCATGGTGGCGATGCGCAATACCTTGGCGCTGCGTTTAGACAGCGCATCGGTGAGTGTTTCGCCAACGCGAACTGTACCAGAGCTGACGGTGCCGGCGAGTGCGCGAAAGTCGTTGCGGATGTCGCGCAGAACGGTTTGCACTGGAAAACGGAAGGGTCCCGACGAATCCGTGACCCGGCTTGGCAAGCTCTCAAGATGCTTGAGCAGTGTCGGGCCGGTGTACCAAGGCATCCGCTTGGAGCCCTCGGCAACGTTGTCGCCCGATACAGCTGCCACTGGTATGGCGATGGCTTCCCAGAACCCAAAGCGCCAGGACAACGAACGGAAGTCGGTTTCGATCTGGCGGAACCGCTCTTCCGACCATTCGGCCAGGTCCATCTTGTTGACGGCCAGCACCACGCGCTTGACGCCAACGAGATCGAGTATAGCGGCGTGACGGCGCGTCTGGCGCTTAATTCCATGACGGGCATCGATCAGCATGATGGCAACGTCGGCATGACTGGCACCAGAGGCCATGTTGCGCGTGTACTGCTCGTGACCTGGACTGTCGATGACGACGAAACGGCGCGTGGCCGTATCGAAATAGCGCCAAGCGATATCAATCGTAATGCCTTGTTCGCGCTCGGCAACGAGGCCGTCCATCAACAGGCTGAAATCGGGATTGCCGCCGTCGACCTTCTTGCCCTTTTGCAAAGTTTCGCGCTGATCATCGTAGAGGTCGGTGGCGTCCCACAACAAGCGGCCAATAAGCGTCGACTTGCCATCGTCCACCGAACCGCAGGTCAACACCCGGATCATGCCTGAGAGTTCAGGGGCGACAGCGGCAAGTACGCCGGCCGCAACAGGGGCGGCGGCGGGCTTTGCCGGCGTCAACTTGGAGACGGTCTTGGATGCAGGTTGAGCGGTCATCAGAAGTAGCCTTCCTGCTTTTTCTTTTCCATGGCACCGGCCTGATCGTGATCAATTAAGCGGCCCTGCCGCTCGGACGTGCGTGCGCCTAGCGTCTCGGCCACCACACTTTCAAGGTCGGTGGCATCCGACTCGACCGCCGCCGTGAGTGGATAACAACCAAGCGTGCGGAAGCGGATCATGCGTTCGGTGATAACTTCGCCAGGCTTTAATTTCATGCGTTCATCATCGCGCATCAGCAACTGGCCATTGCGGATAATTGTCGGGCGTTTTGCAGCCATATAGAGTGGCACAACATCCAGCTTCTCGCGCAGGATGTAACGCCACACATCGCGCTCAGTCCAGTTCGACAGCGGAAACACGCGCACGGTCTCCCCCGCACCAAGCCGGCCATTGAGCAGTCGCCACATCTCGGGCCGCTGACGGCGCGGATCCCAGCGATGCCCTTCGGCGCGGAAGGAAAATACCCGCTCTTTGGCGCGGCTTGCCTCTTCGTCGCGGCGCGCACCGCCGAAAGCGGCATCGAAGGCATACTTATCGAGGGCAGCCTTCAAGGGCACCGTCTTCATGACTTCGGTATAGACCGACGGCGAGTGGTCAAACGGATTGACGTTTTTAGCGATGCCATCCTCGTTGGTTTCGACGATGAGATCGAGATCGAAGTCGCGCACGGTCTTGTCGCGAAACGCAATCATTTCACGAAATTTCCACTTGGTATCGACATGGAGCACGGGGAAAGGAAGCCGGGCGGGCCAAAACGCCTTGCGCGCCAAGTGCAAGAGAACGGTTGAGTCTTTGCCGATAGAATAGAGCAGCACAGGTTTGCGGAATTGCGCGGCAGCTTCACGGAAAATGTGAATGCTTTCTGCTTCCAGCAGATCCAGATGAGAAATAGCCGCTGTCATTCCGCGACGTCCTTTTGTTCAGGGCGCCCAATATGCTTGGGCCGGTTGTGCAATCCGCATTCTTTGCCGTCTTCGTTTTCCCACCACCAGCGCCCAGCGCGGATGTCTTCTCCGGGGCGGATCGCGCGCGTGCACGGCTGACAACCGATAGACGGAAAACCCTTGGCGTGCAGCGCGTTAACTGGAATGCTGTTGTCCTTAACGTAGAGTTCAAGTTGTTGAAGTGTCCAATCAGCAATCGGATTGAGCTTTACCAATTTCAGCCCGCCGTCCCATGTGGCGAATGGCACCTCAGCCCGGCCGGCCGACTGGTCACGCCTCAGGCCTGTGATCCAGCCGCCAGCACCCGCCAGCGCCCGGTTGAGCGGCTGCACCTTGCGTACTTCGCAACAGGCCTTCCGGTTTTCCACGGCATAGCGAAAGCCCATGATTCCATCACGAGCGACAAGTTCTTCCACTGCTTTGGCATCTGGAAACACGACACGGATCTTAAGGCCATAACGCTGTTCACTGGCCTCCAGCGTTTCCAGTGTCTCAGGAAAATGCCGCCCCGTATCCAGCGTAAAGACATCAACGTCAGCGCCCGACTGCACAATAGCGTGCAGGACAGCCTGATCTTCAAGCCCAAGGCTCGTCGAGAACGCAATACGGCCAGGCACCGCCTTGGCAATGGCTTTGATGCGTTCAATCGCATCGGTGATGCCGGGCAATTCAACAGCCAGCCGCGCCGCCACATCAGCACCCAGCGTGCGAACGGGCACTTTTGCAGCCCGTGCCTTGTCGGTTGCAGTTTTGGTCATAAAGGTCTCCTACGCGCCGGAACCTAGAGAAAAACGGTTGCGGTTAGAAGGGGCCATGCGAAATAAGTATAGCATTTTATTTCATACCGCCGCCTGTGGAGAAAAATTTTCCTAATTTACCTGTGAACCGCACGTTTGTTCTGCTGGCCGATCCAGATCCTGAAGCCATTCCCCGGTTCCCCTGGCCGCCGCCACCCCTGTGGCAAACGCGGCCTGCAATAAATACCCCCCTGTCGGGGCGTCCCAATCAAGCATTTCGCCAGCGACAAACACACCAGGGCGCTGGAGCAGCATGAAATTCTGATCGATGGCGCCAAAATCGACCCCACCAGACGAGGAAATCGCCCTCTCAAGACCGCTCAGCCTCTCAACCTTGACCGGCACTGCTTTGATGAGGCGTGCCCGCTCCAACTGATCTGATGGCAGCGCCCCAGGCGATCCTTCGCGCAACAAGGCGATGGCGGCTGGCGTGAGCTTCAGGGCCTTGCGCAGGAACGTCGCCATAGACTGCCGGCCGCGATAGCCTGACAGCCGCGCCTTGACCTCTTCCGCGCTTTCGTCAGGCCGCAAATCGATCGACATCAGCACGGCAGATCCGGCGTCTAGTCCGTCTCTGATGGCACCCGAAAGCGCATAGATGGCGTTGCCCTCCAGTCCATGTCGCGTAATGATGGCCTCGCCGCGGCGCGTTTCACCATTGACCGAGACAGCAATACGCTTCAGCGGCTCACCGGCATGGCGTTCTTTTATGAGCGGCGTCCACAGCACCCGCACACCACAATTGGACGGCCGCAACGGCGACACACAAACACCATCCGCCGACAAAACATCTGCCCAGCGCCCATCCGAGCCAAGACGCGGCCAACTGGCGCCGCCCATCGCCAGCACGACGGCATCGGCCGCAAAGGTATGGGACACCCCGTCTGGCCCCGAAAATCTCAGCGCGCCCGTCGGGTCCCACCCCGTCCAAGTCTGGCGCAGGTGCATGATTACACCAGCTTTGCTCAAGCGTGACAACCAAGCCCTCAGCACAGGAGACGCCTTGAAGTTTTTGGGAAAAACCCGCCCACTGGAGCCCACAAACGTCTCTTGGCCAAGTCCTTCACACCACGCGACCAGTTGCGCGGGTGTAAACGCTGCGATGGCCTCATTTAACTGCTTTGCATTGCGCCCATAGCGCGTCACAAACCGCTCAAACGGCTCTGAATGGGTCAGGTTCAATCCGCCCCGTCCCGCCATCAGAAATTTGCGTCCCGCACTGCCCATGCGGTCAAAGACCGTCACACGGTGGCCCGAAGACGACAAAACTTCAGCCGCTATCAGTCCGGCTGGACCGGCGCCGACGATGGCGATGGATCGAGGGCCGCGCGGCGGCGCCATTTCTACTTTGCTCACCACGAGCCTATGTTCGTCATCGAGGCCCATGGCTCCTGGCACGGCAGTGCAGCGCCCTTTTGTAAGAGTTCGATCGATATGCCGTCTGGCGACCGCACAAATGCCATATGACCATCGCGCGGCGGCCGGTTGATAACGACGCCTGCGGCCTGCAAGCGCTCGCACAATGCGTAGATATCATCAGTCTCAAAAGCCAAATGTCCGAAGTTACGGCCACCGGAATAAACCTCTTCGTCCCAGTTATATGTCAGTTCGATGAGAGGTGCCTTGTCACTCGCGGCCCGGGCTTCGTCACCTGGAGCGGCTAGGAATATAAGCGTAAATCGCCCGGCAGGATGGTCAGTGCGGCGCACCTCCTTCAGCCCTAAAAGTTGGCAAAAAAATTGGAGGCTCGCCTTAGTGTTGCTTATGCGCACCATTGAGTGCAAAAATCGCATGCAAACTTCCCTCAAATTGCCGCTGATTTGAGCAATGACTTAGCTCATCCCAAGCGCGCATGCACACGTCTAAATACTTTGAATTTCTAGGCAGAAGCCTGCGTCAAGGGGCACGCCTCGCACAAACACGCACAAAGCGTGCGACAATCGTTCAAGACAGACCGATGACAAGGTTGCAGTGGCGTTGGCATCCAGTTACGTCCCCGTCATCACCTATCGTGGCAACGCTTGGGTTTGCATCAACATTTTTTGACAGTTTTCTAACAAGCGTTGGCGCTACATTGAACTCGCCTATGGCGCGCCGCAGCACCTTGGCCGCACCGCAAAAAAAATATCGGCTTGTCCACAGCAGCTGGCAATCGCCTGTAGTTCCGGCTGCTTAGAATGACGAGCGGTTGTGGACAAGAGATCCACGCGAATCGCGCTCCCAGAAACCTCAAATTACAAACTTGGCAGTGCCGCCATACGACCCTATCTTAACCACATCGTAAGATTTCGATTCGCGCCCTGGTGAGGGCTAGAGCGCGGCCAAAATCGGGGTTTTGCGGAGTTACTCTAAAGAACGTAGCACCAGTAAGCGGGGTATTGAAGTATGGGGGACACTAAGCAACCTCCGGAATTTCCGGATTTGCAGGCTGAGGCTGAGGCAGCAGCCGCTGAAGGCCTTGAGGTCATAGAGATCGCAGGCGCCATTAAGTGGTTTGATGTCAGCAAAGGCTACGGTTTCATTGTACCAGACAATGGTCTGGGCGATGTTCTCCTTCACGTTACGTGCCTGAGGGCTGGCGGCCATCAAACCGCCTACGAAGGTGCCCGCGTGCACTGCCAAGTGCTCAAGCGGCCCAAGGGAATGCAGGCGTTCCGCATTCTGTCGATGGACGAAAGTACGGCCATCCATCCGTCGCTGCTGCCGCAGCGCACACACGTTCACGTTCAACCCGAAAGCGACTGGGAGCGGGCAACCGTCAAGTGGTTCAATCGGGTCAGAGGCTTCGGCTTCCTGTCGCGCGGGGAAGGCACCGCCGACATCTTTGTCCATATGGAGACGTTGCGCCGGTTTGGTTTCACCGAATTGCGCCCCGGTCAGATGGTTCATGTCCGCTGGGGCTTCGGCTCCAAGGGCTGCATGGCCGCTGAATTGCGCCCCGACGGCGCATCTCCTGTCATGACCGCACAGCACTAGCTGTCGCGCGGCATGAGCCAGGATACAAATTCAAACAGGGCTGCCCTTTGGGTGGCCCTGTTTTGTGTTGTGGGAGCTGCGGCCCTGGCGCTTGTTTACGCCAACCGCTCAGCCCAACCGGCGTCTGCGCGCGAGGCATTGACCATAGACACACGTTCGGGCCCCAAGTCCTTTAGGATTGAGGTCGCACGCACCAGTGAGCAGCAGTCCTTGGGATTGATGTACCGCACCAAGCTGCCCGACGACGAAGCCATGCTGTTTCCCCACGACGACACCCGTGAAGTGAGCATGTGGATGCGCAACACCTACATCCCCCTCGACATGGTCTTCATTCGCGCCGATGGCATCGTCCACCGCATCGAGGCCAAGACCGAACCAATGTCTGAGCGCATCATCTCATCCAACGGCCCGGTTGGCGCCGTTCTCGAAATCGCGGGTGGTGCGGCCGAAAGGCTCGGCATTGCGCCGGGCGACCGCGTCCGCCACGCTCAATTTGGCACATCCCCCTAAGGTGGCGGCCAAGGTTTACCGGCTTCAGTGGCGTTTGCAGCCTCCACGGCCCTTGACCTTGCGCCCGCGACGCGGCACAGCATGATCTTCGTGTCGGGGCGTAGCTCAGCCTGGTAGAGCACCTGCTTTGGGAGCAGGGGGTCGCAGTTTCGAATACTGTCGCCCCGACCAATATCCTTGGCGGTTTTTTCAGCACTGCTGAAACAAACCCCTGGTTTAGATCCCGCCCTTTTTTGGAAAAGATGGCTGGGCGAGCGAAGCAGGAAACGCCGCTTAACATACCCGCCCCTTACGCCAACTACCGCTCAATTGCCCACTAGGCGCAGCCCCTTCAGTTTTTCTAGGCTTTTTTTGAACTCCGGTACTTACTCGGGGCTGGGCACGGCTTTTGCAAATTAACCGCAATGCGAGCCCTGCAACCTAGACAAAGGGCTGTGGCGCTATAAGTTTGGCCTACACCTTTAGAGAAGTGTTCCAAAATGAGCGGTTCCATCTTTCTCGAAACGAGCGAGTTCAACGTTGCCGAGACGGGAGGCACGGTCACGGTTGCGATTGTACGCACCGGCGACCTGAGCCAGGCGGTCACCATTGAATACGGTACCAATGCCAGCACCGCCACGAGTGGTGACGATTTCACCGAGCGCGATGGCTTCATCACCATGGCGGCGGGGCAATCGCGTGTCAGCGTGCAGATACCAATCGTCAACGATCCGCTTTCTGAAGCGACCGAGACCTTCAACTTTTCACTGGTCAACGTTTCGAGCGGGATCTTGTTGTTTCCGCGCACAGCCTTGATTCATATTCTCGACGACGAAAACCCCGTCACCCCGCCGCTGATCCCAGAACTTACCTCCAACTACAATGTAGAAATGCAAACCGTAGCGAGCGGGCTCAATCAGCCGATCGCGGTTGAGTTCTCGCCTGGCAATCCAAATATCGCTTACATTGCATCGAAGTCTGGCGTCATCACGGCATTCGATATTGGCAACGGACAATCGCTCGGCACTGTTCTGGACATCTCAGGCCAAGTGAACGACGCTGTTGATCGTGGCCTCTTGGACATCGCATTGCATCCAGACTTTCCAGCAACCCCATATATTTATGCGTTCTATGTTGTCGACCCTGCCGATACCGCTGGTCACACCGGAGCGGCGGGACCCGACGGCGAAGGCAATCGCTACGCCCACGTTGTGCGCTACACGGCAGACGCCTCGCAGGGCTATTTGGCAATCGTTCCGGGCAGCGAACTGGTGCTGCTGGGTGGAGCTGGCCAGACCCTGAACGATCTCAGTGGTGGCGGCGCGCTGAACTTCACGAGCGAGCAGCATGTCAACCTGCCCTCGTCAAGTTTCGATGCGGCAACGGGCGGATTGAAGCAAGACTTCATCAAAGTCGATAGCCTGTCACATGCCGGTGGATCATTGGTCTTTGGACCCGACGGCGCATTATATGTGACGACGGGCGACGGTGGCTCTTTTGATTTTGCCGACCCACGAAATACCGAAGTTCAATCGCTCGACAGTTTGAATGGCAAGGTCCTGCGCATCGATCCGATGACCGGACAGGGCTATGCGGACAATCCATTTGCTGGGCAAGGCGCCGATCTCGATGCCAATAGCTCTAAAGTCTTTCAGCTCGGCCTGCGTAACCCATTCACAGCCACCTTTGATTCCCAGGGGCGGCTGTTTGTCAGCGAAACGGGCTGGTACAGTTACGAGGAAATAAATACAGGCCCACCCGGTGCCAATTTCGGCTGGCCCTACTTTGAAGGCTCCGATATAGGCGCAATAGCGCGCACGCCCATATATGAGGACATCCCATCGGCGGCGGCTTTCTATGCCGCGGTCGCGGCTGGAACCATCGAAATTACCGGACCGTTCCGCGGCTTCGCACACGGATCGGCCGACCCGGGCTATCAGATTCAGGCCATCGTTGGCCCCAATAGCATTTATACCGGCAACGTCTACCCGCCCGAATTCTTCAACGACTACATTTTCACCGACATCGTCCAAGGCGAGATTTACTCGGTCGACGTCAACAACCCGCTCGACATCAAGTACCTTGCGACAACGCCAAGTGGCTTTGGCCCCGTGCACTTCAAGCAAGGCGCCGACGGCTACATGTACTATCTCGACCTCATTGACGGCACGCTTGGGCGGCTTTTGATCACGCCGGCAGAAACCCTGGTGTATGACAACGCCGGACTGGTACAGGAAGTAACTGGCGTCACCAACAACGACACATTCGTCATCAATGCCAACTCGGCGGATTACGTTTGGGGACCAACCGACAACGGCCGCGGCGTCGTCGTCTATACCCCGTCCACCTATGATATCCTCACAGGCTTCGAACACATCCGTTTCAATGATGTGACCATCTCCGTCGAAAGCATTGACGGCGCCTTCATTCGAGGCACTAACAGAGCCGATTTCATCAGCAATACCCACGCAGGCCCGGGCAGAAAATTCGCAACCGAAGTGGCCGACTACATTGCCGGCCGCAACGGCAACGACCGCCTCTACGGCGGTGGCGGCAACGATGTTCTCGTTGGCGGGCGCGATCGCGATACGTTATCGGGTGGCAACGGCGCGGACTACGCCACAGGCGGCGCTGGCAATGACCAAGTTCGTGGCGGCGCCGGACACGATACCCTGCTGGGCGGCGGCGGCAATGATACCATTGGCGGCGGCGAGGGAGACGACTACATCAACGGCGGCGGGGGACATGACACCCTTTTTGGCGATGCAGGCGCCGACCGCTTCGTCTTCAATACTCCTATCATTGCGCAAAATTCCGACCACATCCTCGACTTCCAAACGGGTGTTGACGTCATCGTCCTCGATAGTGCTGTTTTCACACAACTTGCGGGCCTGCAGGGCCCGCTTCAAGCCGAGTACTATTCACTCGGCCAGAACCCTGAAAGCGCCCAAACCCGGATCATCTACACTCCCGAAACCGGTACACTCACCTATGATGTCAACGGCGATAGGGCTGGCGGAGCCACAGTCTTTGCCACCATCACGCGCGGCCTCGATCTCCCGCACGGCGATTTCCTGATTGTGTAGGACCGGACGCCACAGATAGTTGTCAATAGCCAAATGTTTCCCGTGGCCGCAGACATTGCGGCTATTTCCAAGGCCGTAAATCATGAGTAGGTTTCCCTCGCGCTCGTGCGCAGATTAGGGATGTCCTGCACATGAAGATTCTGGTTTTGCAGCATTTGACTGTTGAGACCCCGGGAAGTCTGCTCGAACTCTTCAAAGCCGACGGAGCGGTTTGGGATACCATCCAACTCGACGCTGGCGATACGATTCCCGATCTCGCGCCCTACACGATGATGACCGTTATGGGCGGACCGCAGGATGTCTGGCAGGAGGACGAGTACCCATGGCTGCGTCCGGAAAAGGCGGCCATTCGTGAATTTGTGGTCAACATGAAGCGTCCCTATCTCGGCCTTTGCTTGGGGCATCAGCTCCTGGCCGAGGCCGTTGGCGGCCGGGTGGGAAAAGGCGCAAACCCTGAAGTTGGCGTCATGACTGCATCTAAAACAGATGCCGGTCACCACGATCCATTGCTTCGTGGCATTGCTGATCCCATGACAGTGCTGCAGTGGCATGGCGCAGAAGTTCAGGCACTGCCTGACAATACCGTGGTGCTGGCTTCATCGGATGCCTGCCCTATCCAGGCCTTTCGCTATGGAACATGCGCTTATGGGTTGCAGTTCCACGTCGAAATCACACAAGCCACCGTAGACGATTGGACCCTGATACCCGCCTATGCGAGCGCGCTCGACGCGGCGCTTGGCGCAGGCGCTGCCGGCCGCGTGCGCCGCGATGTGTGCGGCAGGCTTTCCGAGTTCAACAATGATGCAGCGACTATTTACCGGAATTTTCAGTCGACGTGGCCATCGAGTGAGGCACAAGGTAGCGCTGCCTAGCGAAACAATTCAAAAGCAAGATTGGGAGTGCAACGGAAATTCGAGGCGCATAATGTTGCCGTGCCATGCGAAGGGAAAAACCGGAATCGAGCCCAATGACCAGCGCCACCAGGATGCACCGGCCCAGCCCCTTGGCCATCAGTGAGGTCACCATGTGGGCTGCTCTCGTGGCGCGGGATTCAACTTACAATGGCAAATTTTATTATTCAGTCTCAAGCACGGGAATATATTGCCGTCCCTCATGCCCCGCACGCTTGCCCAAGCACAGCAACGTGCGCTTCCACAGCTCGTGTGCCGCCGCCGAGGCAGAAGGCTTTCGCGCCTGCAAACGCTGCAAGCCCAACGGGCCCAGTGCACCGGCACAGCTTGCCAATAAAGTTGCAGGGGCTTGCCGCTTCATTGAGACAGCTGAGGTGTCCCCAAGATTGAAAGATCTGGCGGAGGCTGCCGGTCTCAGTGCGTTCCACTTTCATCGCGTCTTCAAGTCTATCATTGGTGTAACTCCAAAAGCCTATGCAGATGCCCAGCGCCACAGGCGCGTGCGCGAAAATTTGACGAAGAACACAAGTATTACGCACGCGATCTATGATGCCGGGTTCAATTCGAACGGACGGTTTTATGGCAGTGCGACTGAGGTGCTCGGCATGACACCCTCAGAGTTCAAGTCAGGCGGCGAAAATGCGCTGATCCGCTTTGCCGTTGGACACTGTTCGCTGGGGTCCGTTTTGGCCGCTGCCAGTGCCGTGGGTGTCTGCGCCATATTGATGGGCGATGATCCCGCCGCCCTGTTGCGTGACCTGCATGACCGCTTCCCCAAAGCACAATTCATTGACGGCGGTCGCAACCTTGCAAAGCTCTTAAGCCAAGTGATCCACCACATCGAGCGGCCGGGCAGTGCATTTGACTTGCCGCTCGACATCCGCGGCACCGCATTTCAACACCAAGTCTGGCAGGCGTTGCGCACCATAGCACCAGGTACAACCCTCAGCTATGCGGAGCTTGCCAAGCGTATCGGCAAGCCAAAGGCGGTGCGCGCAGTGGCCGGCGCGTGTGCTGCCAATCCAATTGCCGTTGTCATTCCCTGCCATCGCGTGATGCGCAGCGATGGCGCGTTATCGGGCTATCGCTGGGGCATCGAGCGCAAACGCGTACTCTTGGCACGCGAACAAAAATCCCGAAGTACGAAGACATAAATACCCCGGCCTCGCAGGTCAGCCCGTGAGTGCTTGCCCAACGTGGCCGTTTGGCCTCATGGCGCGAGGAGATATCCCGCCCAATCATTCATGTGGTGAAACTTTTAGTATCTGCATTAAAGATAGTCCTGCGGGCAGCACCCGCTTCCTGACTGGGAACGGGGATCTCCGCATATGACAGACAGCTACTCGAAGCCGAACAGGATAACCGCGATCAGCCTCACTCGGGCGCGATCAGCACCGCCTAACGCCATCAAATTTCAGCCGTACTGGTGGGAGGCTGCTCCACGCGCCGGGATGGCGCCGGCAACGATCCCCACGGATGCCGATGTTGTCATTGTTGGGTCTGGTTTCACCGGGCTTTCTGCCGCCCTCACTCTTGTGCGCCGCGGGCGCAGCGTTGCCGTGCTCGACAGCGGCGCCCCCGGATTTGGCGCCAGCACCCGCAACGGCGGTCAGATTGGCAGCGGCAATCAGAAGTTCAAGGTTGCGAAATTGATTGCCTTGAGGGGCCAGCAGAAAGCGGAGGATCTATTGCGCGAAGGCACGCGCATGCTCGACTACATTGAAAACCTCGTCACCAGCGAAGCCATCGGCTGCCATTTTAGGCGTTGCGGCCGATTCCGTGGCGCCATGCGGCCCGAACACTATGAAGGAATGGCGCGTGATATGGACGATCTGCGCCGGGTTGCCGGTGTTGAAAGCTTCATGATTCCCAAGTCAGGGCAGCACAATGAAATAGGGTCCGATGTCTTCTGTGGCGGATCAGTTCTGCCCAATGATGCATCTTTGCATCCTGCCCTCTACCACGCCGGTTTGGCGAGCCGTATTGAAGCGGCGGGAGGAGCAATATCCGGAAACGCGCGTGTGACCGGGATTGAGCCCGTTGCCGGCGGCTTTGCCGTCAAGTCTGTTGCGGGTGAAATCTCCTGCCGCAATGTCATCATCGCGACCAACGGTTATACAGATGGCCTCGTGCCCGAACTCGGACGGCGCATCGTCCCTGTCGGCTCGGCCCTCATCGCCACCGCGGAAATTCCAGAACCGCTATTTAGCACCTTGCTGCCCAAGAACCGCGTTTATGGCAATACCAACCGTGTCTTTTACTATTTCCGAGCGGCCCCCGGCGAACGGCGGATCATTTGGGGCGGGCGCAGAGATCATCTGCTCGCCCCCACCTCACCTCGTGCCTACCGACACCTCGCGCGTGATATGCTGCACGTGTTCCCAGCTCTTGCCGATGTGCCCATAACGCACGCTTGGGACGGATTGATCGGTTACACCTGGGACGAGGTTCCCCACATCGGCCGCTCGGCACGCGGCATTCACTTTGCTATCGGCTACTGCGGCACCGGCGTCTCGCGCGCCACCTATTTCGGGCACAAGATCGCTCTTAAACTCTTAGGCGACCGTGATGGCCGCACAGCCTTTGACGACCTGCCCTTCCCAAGCTTCCCCGTCAGGAATGTTTCCAAACATGCCGTGCCTGTTGTCGAGACCTGGTACCGGCTTCGCGACAGCTTAAAAATTTGAACCAAAAGCAAGCATGCCTGCTATGACGAAGAATACTGCCAGCGGCAAACGCATCAGCAAATTCTCCGTCGGCGCTTATGAGAACGAGTTTTCTTACTCGCGAGCCGCCTCTGTAGCTCCTCTGACGGCGCCCGTTTGGACCAGGACGCCCCCGGGGATGCCCCTGGAGCATGAGGTCTGATAAGCCCTCTAACCTCCCGTAAACGCCTATAGAGCACTTGTAGCGTAACGGCGAGGCAGGCATCGCGAGCCTCTAAAAAGCGGCTATTTCACGCTTGCTGCGAAATAACTTCCCATTGCCGGTCCACAACGCCGGACGCGTTGCGGACTGATGGCTTGCTGCTCGTGTCACACTTGCGATAAGTTGCAGCGCGTTGCGCCAGAGCGCTGATTCCAGACGCCCCTTTCCTAGGAACTGATGTCTTCGCCCCGCACAGGCCGGCCATCAAAACGCGGGTTTAACCGCGAATTCAATCTGATTCTTTGAACACGATCGCGCCAGAAACACGTTCGCAATGAGTGAGGCGCAGGACCACAAGCTCCGTTCCGGCGACGCGAAAGTAACAGTGGTATTTGCCGAAGGGCGTCAGCTGAAGTCACGGCCGGACCAGGAGATCAGCGTGCGCGGCGACCGCGCTTGCCGTCCTCATTCCAAGCCATCGGCAACATTACAGAACGAAGTCTTGAGCCGAAAGGGTGACGAGGCCTGAAAGCGTGATGCTGAAGTCGGCCTTGGCGTCGCCGTTCAGATCGCCTTCGATGACAGTTCTATCCCGGCTCGTGCCCTTCTCGTTTATCTCGAACCAGTGCAGTTGCCCCTTTACACCTGTAAACTCCGCGTCTTCTTTGGCGAGGAATTTGAACGCAGCGTTGCCAGACGCACTGCCGTTGGCATCGATGCCGCTTAAGTCGATCTCGTCCCGGAGGTGCACGAAATCGGTAATGAGATCGCTCGTGGATCCAGTCTTGCTGGTCTCCTTCGCGGTATTGAATACGAAGACGTCATTGCCTGCGCCACCAGACATCACGTCACTACCCAAGCCGCCAATCAAGCGGTCGTTTCCTGCCATGCCATAGAGACTGTCATTACCCGCAAGCCCAAAAATTTGATCGATGTCGCTGCCGCCCATCAGAACATCCGCACCGGACGTGCCTGTCAGTGCCTCTGGAGTAACATTCTCAACCGCGAGCGTGAAGGCCGCGCTTGTTGTATCGGACGATGGGTCTGAACCGTCATCGGCGATGACAGCGACCACGTACGATGATTTCGTTTCAAAATCGAGGATCACGCCGGCTTTGAGAAAGAGCGCGTTGCCGTCGATCTCAAAATAGCTTGCATCCGTGCCGGTCAACGCCAGGGTGTTGATGCCGCCGTCAATGTCGGTCACGGCAATATCCGCGACCTTGATAGGGGCCGGGACAGCGGTGTTCTCGACGATGCTGCTGACGGCCGTTGTAAGTAATACGGCGGATGGGGCGTCGTTGTTGCCAGCAATGGCGACGTCGATCGTTTGGCTTGCCGTGCCGTCGAATGACGTGACGGTCAGCGTGTCATGAACGACCTGACCACCCGCGAGCGCCTGCACCGCTAGCTGCCCATTGTCGAGGGAGTAACCCCAGACGCCGGTCTGGGCGTTGAACGCGAACCAGCCGTATGCGCCGGTAAGATTGTCCGGTTCCAGGAACACGGATTGACCGCTATCAGGATCAGTGACTGTCAGTGTGCCGCCCGCCGTCAAGGTCCCATCTTCGGCGACAGATCCAACCGCCGCGCCTGAAATCTTTGCCGGCTCGTTGGTGCCCGTAATGGTGACATCGAGTGTCTGCTGTGCCGTGCCGTCGAATGATTTGACGATCAGGGTGTCGTGTACGACCTGCCCTCCGTCGAGGGCTTGAACGCCGCCCGCAGAGTTCGACAGCGCATAAGTCCAGCTCCCGTTCGCCGAGTTGAGCGTGAACACGCCGTAGGTTCCATTGACATTGGCGGGAGTCTGGAACTTTGCTTCGCCGGTATCAACGTCCGTGACCGTGAGCTTTCCACCCGTCGCAAGCGTGCCATCCTCGGTGACCGCACCCACCGCAGAGCCTGTGATCACGGCTATGTCGTTCGTACCGGTAATCGTAACGTCGATCATCTGGTTTGCCGTACCGTCGGACGACTTCACGGTGATCGTATCGTGCACCACCTGACCGCCAGTGAGGGACTGAACGACCGGTGTGCCGTTGTTAAGTGCGTAGCCCCAGACACCGTTCGCCGCGTTGAAGGAGAAGGACCCATACAAACCGCTAAGAGCCGTGGTGGTTTGAAACTTGCTCTGGCCTGCATCGGCATCGCTGATGGTTAGCGTTCCGCCCGTGGTCACGGTGCCGTCTTCTCCGACAGCACCCGTTGCCGTGCCAGAGATCAGCGCTACGTCATTTGTACCTGTGATAGTGACGGTCACCGGCTCGCTTTCGATGCCGTCGAAGGTGGTGACCGTGATTGAATCTTGCACCGTTTGCCCGGCTGTCAACGCCTGAACATTTGCTGCGTTATTGTTGAGCGTGTACGTCCATACTCCCGTCGTCTCATTGAATGTGAAGGCGCCATAGGTACTGGCAAGGGCTGTTACAGGCTGGAACTGGGTCGCACCGGTATGACTGGGATCGACAGCCAACACGCCGTTTGCAGATTGAATTCCATCCTCGGCGACAGCGCCGGTTTCAACGCCATGAATGGTATCGTCGTCAAGAATCGTGAGGGTTAAGGGCGGCGCAACCTGAGTGCCCACATTTGAAAACGTCACTGCAAACGTCTCGTTGGCTTCGGGCGTCTCATCGCCAGCGACGAGAATATCAACAGTGGCCATCGACTGCCCGGCGGCAAAGGTGACCTGACCCAACGGCAATACCCCGCCCGGGAAGTCGGTCGCGTCCGCCGTTCCAGCAGTGACCGCCCAGTCGAGTGTTTGAGCAACTGCCGTCGCACCCTGGCGGAAGACTTGGACCTGAAATGTGGTCGTACCTGCGTTGCCCTCGTCTAGTGACGATTTAACGGGCGTTACGG
Source organism: Hyphomicrobium sp. (assembly GCA_040080075.1). GTDB lineage: Bacteria > Pseudomonadota > Alphaproteobacteria > Rhizobiales > Hyphomicrobiaceae > JANNFX01. The sequence continues at coordinate 18,409 of JBEBJD010000261.1, forward strand.
TGTAGGTCGAGTCATCGTTCACGATCATGCCGGTCACTGCCGAAGTGACGATGGTGCCATGTTCGGACGCATTCGACAGTGTGACTGTGAATGTCTCGTCGGCTTCAATGTTCGAGTCCTGTTGAATATTGACCGTCAGCGTCATCGACGCGACGCCCGCCTCAAACGTGATGGTGCCGCTTGGGAAGGCACCGCCGGTGAAATCCGAAGCCGAAGCCTGTGATAGGCCAGACCCGGTCACAGCGTAATCGACCGTCTGTTCGTTTGCCAAATAGCCAGTGCGCGTGATCGTGAATGTGAGCGGCGTGCCTTCTGGTGCAGATGACGTTTCTTGAGCAATCGACAGCTGAGTGTCATCGTTCAGTACGTTGATGCGGATCAAGTCCTGCCAGTAGGCGAAGTTTGGTCCCTGCGTGCCAACATCCATGCGAACGGGATTATTGAGTCCGAGGTAGAAGTGCTCATCGCTCTCTAAGTCGTAATCGCCAACAATATTGAACGATATTGTAGCCGTCTGCTGACCTGCAGCGAACGAGATGACTTGGCTCCCGGGAAAGACCCCGCCCTCGAAATCCTGGGCATCGACGCCAGCACTAACGTCTGGATACTCATTCCAATAATAATACTCGATGGGATTGACGGTCACGCTGCCCGCCTGATCATAGAGTGACCGGGTCAGCGTAGCGGTGATGGTCGTGAACCCGCCGTTACCTTCATTCACTGAAATCGTATCCGTCGCAAACTCGACGATCCGAACTGAGACCGTTGCCGTGTTGCTACCCGATCCAATATCCTGAATTGAATAGTTACCGCCATTGACATCCCGGCCGTCACCGACAATGCTTGCGCCGTTGCCCCAAGCGGTGATCTCACCGCTCAATGTGCCCGAGTTGATTGCGAGTGGGCCGCTTATGCCAGCGCCGCCAAACTCGGCGTACGTGAGATAAGCTTGGCCACTGTTGATGAGATGAGCGGAACTACCGTCCGGACCGTATCCTTCAAACTGTGGCGCCGTGGCTCCACCACCTCCTGCAGCGATCGCACTGCCAAAAATTTGGGTAGAATCCGCGCCGAGCGTCCCGTGATTGATGAGAATGGCTCCGTTCGAGCCACTCCCGCCGCCGCCAAAATGGGTCGCAGCCTGAGCAAGCCCACCGACGCCTCCAGCGCCCCCTGTGACACTGTTCGACTGCAGTGTAACGTTCTCAAGCGTTGCAATTCCAAGATTTAAGACGATGGCAGCCTCGGCGCCATTTCCGCCCCGACCACTGCTACTGGAGGGAACGTCGGATCCACTGCCGCCGCCCATTCCGCCGTTACCGCCGATGGCAGAACTATTGGAAATGGTAACATTATTCAGGACAAGACTGCCCGCATTATAGATCGAACCGGCGGCGCTGGACCCGTCGCCACCATTTGGGGCGTGAACAATAGTACCTTCGTAATCACCCGTCACATATTGACCATCAGCCCCATCGGCACCAGCGTCATGCCCGCCGGTTAAATCGATATCGCTAAGCGCCAACTGGCCGCCTTCAGCAATTGTGAAATGGCGCGACGTGCCCTGCGCATCGATTTTGATGTCTGCAATGCCGTCGAAATCAATATCGCCTTCGATGTCGATAAACGGCGATGGACCACCCACAACAAGGGCGCTATTCAATTGCAAAATAACCCGGTCACCAGACGTGTGGTTCGGCGCCAATAGGCTCGCTGAAAACTCAATGGTTGAGGCGGCCGATCCGTTCTGGGCCCGGGCCAGGGCCTCCCGGAGGCTGGTTTTTCCGTCATTCGGGTCGACAACGTCGAAGATCGTATCGACAATATTCGCAACCATTAAAGCCGGCCCCCGCCCCAAGTATTCAGTCTAGGGACCAACGATAAACTATTGTTGTTAATGGAAACCAAATTATGGTCTGCCTGATCAAAGCGTTGCGGCGAACGCAAATTTCGATTGTTGTATCCAACCCGCTTCCCTGCCAGGTCCTGCGGACTCGACCACGCAGCAACAGGCGTGGCGAACACACCTGCGTTAGGGCACAATCGGCGGGGACTATCTTTGGGCACCTATCCTGCCCCACCATAAGGCTAGCGTACTCATCAGACGATGGGTACTGCTTGCAGGCGGGTCGCAGATCTGTCACATCGCATCAATGTGTGAGCGCCCAATACCTTGCCACAGCGCCCAGCGTGTGGAATGCATCGCGAACTGTGATTGAGTGAAAGCGCCTCTGGCACACACCCTATGACACTCGCACCCAACACCTTTTGTATTGCACCGATGATGGAGTGGAGTGACCGGCATTGCCGGTACTTCCACCGGCTGATAACGCGCGACGCATTACTTTACACCGAGATGGTGACAGCAGACGCAGTGATCCGTGGCAAACGCGAGCAGTTGCTGGGCTTCTCTAACGAAGAACACCCTATTGCCTTGCAGCTTGGCGGGTCCGATCCCGAAAAGCTCGCCCAAGCCGCCCGCATCGGGGAAGACTACGGTTACGACGAAATCAATTTGAACGCCGGATGCCCGTCTGACCGCGTTCAGGAGGGACGTTTTGGTGCCTGCCTGATGGCCGAACCGGATCTAGTCGCCCAGTGCGTGGCCGCGATGCGCACCCGCGTCTCCGTGCCCGTCACCGTCAAATGCCGTATCGGCATCGACGATCAGGACGAGGAAACCGATTTCCAGCGCTTTATCGAGACTGTAAAAACCGCCGGATGCGAGACGTTCATCGTGCATGCGCGCAAGGCTTGGCTGAAAGGACTATCGCCCAAGGAAAACCGGGAAGTGCCGCCACTCGATTACGCACGTGTTTACCGCTTGAAAGCGGCGCATCCTGATTTACGCATTATCATCAATGGTGGAATTGAAACACTTGAAGCCTGCAAAACGCATTTGAACCACGTGGACGGGGTGATGCTCGGCCGGGCCGCGTATCACGATCCTTATCTTTTGGCATCGGTGGATCACTGCTTCTTTGGAAGCACAGCACCCCAACGGTCACGAGCCGAGATCTTATCGGCATTGGTCCCTTATGCTGAGGCCCACATCGCAAGCGGCGGTAAGATCAACAATATTACCCGGCATATCCTGGGACTCTATCATCAGCAACCGCGCGGGCGCCTGTTTCGCCGCTTCTTGAGTGAGAGCGTGACGAAGGCCAATGCCGGTGCAAGCCTCCTCAACCACGCCGCCAGTCTCGTTGAAGGCGGGGCACCCGCGTCACGGCTTGGCAGCGGCATGGCGGGAGTTGCCTGACCATGGCCCTTGCAATGACGGGCCAAGGTTTGTGGCTTCTGATTGGTGTGGTGATCGTTGCTGGATTGGCTGCTGGTTTTTTATCGGGCCTGCTCGGAATCGGCGGTGGTGGCATTCTTGTACCCGTGTTGTATGAGGCGTTCGGTGCCGCAGGCGTGCCGGAGGAGGTGCGCATGCACGTAGCGCTCGGCACCACGCTCGCCGTTATTGCACCCACGGTCTTGCGCTCCCTTGCAGCGCATCATGCGCGGGGTGCTGTAGACGTTCTTGTTGTAATAAGAATCGGCCCATGGGTGGCGCTTGGCGTCGTTGCCGGAACGCTGATCGCCAAAGATGCCAGTTCAGAGGCGCTTCGCTGGGTGTGGATCGTTTTTGGCACGCTACTCGCTGGCAAAATGGCGCTCGGCCACGACGGCTGGCGGATTGCCGATCGATTGCCGCGACCGCCGTTCCTGGAAGCCGTGGCCTTCGTCATAGGCACCATTTCAACGCTCATGGGCATTGGCGGAGCAACGTTCACCGTGCCGCTCCTGACACTGCACGGTAAGCCGCTCTTGCAATCCGTAGCTACGGCCACCGGCATCGGCCCCATCATCGCGGTGCCTGGTCTTATCGGTTACGTCTGGTCCGGCTGGGGCGCACCGGGACTTCCGCCCTATTCAATGGGCTATGTAAGTCTGAGCGCACTTCTGATCATGCCTCTCAGCGTTTTCGCTGCACCCTTTGGTGTGCGCCTGGCACATGGCATAGAAAAAAGAAAACTCGAACTTGCGTTCGCCGCTTTTATTTCATGCGTTGTGGCCAGATTTTTGTGGACGCTCGCACATTGATATCACGTGTTCCGATAGCATTTTTCACTCATCCGTACGCTGCATACGATGTCAGATTGCTGTCAGCGCACCTGAGCTAATGTGTTCTTGCTGGAGTTCAACCGGCAATGCAATTTACGCGATTGTATGGTCAGGTTTTACTCCGGCGGTTAGCTGGCTTCGCTTGCCTCGCCGGCATCCCCGCAATGCTGGCGGGCAGCGAAGCTGGTTTGACAAGCAGGTGTTCATATGACCGGCATGCTTCAATTTCTCGATGACATTGGCGATCTGGTTAGGGCGCAACCAATTGCCGGCTTGGGTCTGGCAATCGTCCTATTGATCTCACTGGCCGCAATGTGGTCAGCCCTTGAACGGCGCAATTCACGCAGGCGAATGCTTGAACGCAAGAGGCGTCAAAATGAAGATTGGCGCTCCCGAGGCGCTTAACAGTGGCCAACTGTCTCCAATGAACTGTTATGCGCCCTGATGTTGCAATCCTAACTCTGCCTCACCCGGCCGGATCGAGCCGGCGCCTCAAGCTCTGCCGCCAGACGTTCATGATCGAGTGCATTTTCCCAATTTGAAACAACGATTGTTGCCACACCGTTGCCAACGAGGTTGGTCAGTGCCCGGGCTTCCGACATGAAACGGTCAACGCCCAGAATAAGTGCAATCGAGGCGACCGGGATGGAACTGCCCGATCCCAGCGTAGCCGCTAGCACAATGAATCCCGAGCCTGTGACACCAGCCGCGCCCTTCGAGGTCAGAAGCAGAACGCCTAGAATGCCGAGTTGCTGTGCCAAACTCAATTCTGTGTTGGTGGCCTGCGCCAGAAACAAAGCCGCCATGGTCAGATAAATGCAAGTGCCATCAAGATTGAACGAATAGCCGGTTGGAATGACAAGCCCCACGACTTGGCTCTCACACCCGAGCTTCTCCATCTTGCCCATCATGCGCGGTAAAACGGTCTCTGAGGAAGAGGTTCCAAGAACGATCAGCAGTTCCTCGCGGATATAGCGGATGAAAGCTAAGATCGAAAACCCATTGAGCCGGGCGATGAGCCCCAAAATGCCAAGCACGAATAGAATGCAGGTCAGATAGAACGACGCCATAAGTTTACCCAGCGCAAACAATGTTCCAAATCCGTATTTGCCAATGGTGTAGGCCATAGCGCCGAACGCGCCGATGGGGGCGGCCTTCATGATAATGGCAACGATACCGAACATCGCATGCGACAGTTGCCCGATGAGACCGGTTAAGCCTTGGACGCGCTCGCCCAAAGCTTGCAATGAGAAGGCAAACAGAACCGCAATGAAAAGTACCTGAAGAATATTTCCTTCTGCGAAGGCGCCAACGAGAGTTGACGGGATGATGTTGAGCACGAACTCAACCGCGCTTTGCTCCTTGGCCTTGGTGACGTAAGACGAGATGTCCTTGGTGTCGAGCGAGTTCGCATCAATGTTCATACCAGCACCCGGCTGCACCAAATTGGCAACTACGAGGCCAACGATCAGCGCAAGCGTCGTCACAAGCTCGAAGTAGATAAGGGCCTTCACGCCAACGCGCCCCACCTGCTTCAAATTACTCATGCCGGCTATGCCGGTGACAACGGTGCAAAAAATGATGGGACCAATCACCATCTTGATCAGCCGGATAAAGCCATCGCCGAGCGGCTTCATCTGCTGGCCAAGTTCGGGATAGAACGTGCCGAGTGCAATACCTATCACGATTGCAGCCAGGACCTGCGCATAGAGATGCGCGTACCACCGGACTTGATAAACGTGCGGCGCACTCATTTCTTGCCCCCCCCCGGAAGCAGTCCAAAGCCATCAAGAAGTGACGAGGCGCGTCCGGTAGATTTCGACGCCACGTATGGGGCCGCGCTCCAGCTTCTCTATCTTGATCAGCAGCCCGCCGATACGCAGATCCTTCAGGAGCCGCTTTGCAATTTCCTCGGCAAAGGTTTCGACGAGATTGATGTGCCCCGACGAACCCAGTTCATCGATAGCATCGATAATGTCAGTGTAAGATGGTACTTCGATCATTTCGTCGACGGTGCTGCGCACATGCGGGGCCAGGTACGCATCGACCGATAGCCGCACTTTTTGCGTCACGCCCTTTTCTTCGGCATAAACACCGATGTGGCAATCGATAACGTAATCGTGGACAAAAATGCTATCGGGGCCGTGCGCGTCCGTGGACGGCACATGTAAGCTGGCAGCACTCTTGTGTCCGCTCCGGTGTTCCGTCATGTCACACAACCTCTTGCCGCCGTGATGGATTAGCTGTGCCCGCAGTGCGGCTCCCGCGGGGAATGGCCTCGCGTACCGCTTCGACCGAGGCCCGATCAAGCTCGCCGCGACGATCGCCGGCGCGGCACAAGGCGCCACGGAAACCCAGAAGATCCGGGCTGAGACCGAGCAGAGACGCGATGTGGGCCAACCGCAGTGAGCCCGCTAGGCCAGCGAACAGCTTGGCTCCATGTGCCGTCTCAATGAAACATGACATACCTTGGGGCGTCATCACGCTGGGCAGCGAGCCGCTCGCCTTGTCTGCCGTATCGATCATAACGCCTGCAAAACCAGCGTGGGCCATGACTTGGATGAGGCTGAAATCGGGCTCGCAATCCGCCAGCAGCAGGCCCACCATTTGAAAACGCTGACCGGCGAGTGGCGCGAGCGTCTCGATGGCGGCTCGCGCGTCACCACCGGGAAATATCCCTATCTTAACGTAGTCAACTCCCGTGGCAGACATCGCAGTTACGGCCGCGGTTATCGCCGCTGGTTCGGGGATCAGATCGCCGATAGTTGCACTGACCGGAATGTCTCGCGGCACAGCCTGACGAATGGCGGCCACCACATCATAGGGCAGCGCACCAAGCGCGCCGCCAAGCGGCTCCTTGCAATCGATCAGATCCGCGCCGGCCTCTACGCAAAGCAGTGCCTCATCGGCACTGCGCACACTGGCGAGAAAACCCGTGCTGATCCGCGGCGTGTTCATGGGGCAAATAACATTGTCAAGAAAGTCCAGTGAGCAGGCTGTTGACAGACCTGTGCATTTAGAACCGGCGGCAGAAAGATTTTACTCCGTGCGAAAAATCCGCTTCTGCTCGGCCAGAACCTTGTCGCGATCGGTCCGGTCTTGCGTCGAAAGTGCCACGGTTTCATCCTGAACGATAGTCGCAGAGCCGGGCGCAAGCCGCAAGATACGGGTTCCCAGCATGACCGCTTCGGTCCGGTCATGGGTGACAAACAATACTGTCACCGGCCGCCGGTTCCACAACGAAATGAGAAGTTCGCGCAAGGATTGCGCGGTCGGGTCATCGAGCGACACGAAAGGCTCGTCCATCATGAGAATGCTGGGTTCAAGGATGAACCCCCGCGCAAGAGCTGCGCGCCGCTGCATGCCAAGTGATATGCGCTCAGGATAGGCGTTGGCCGCTTCCTCAAGTCCTACGCGCTGGAGCATCTCGGGAACAAGAGCGTGGCGCGGATCTCCCGTGGGCAGAACCAACTCGATATTTTCTTTAACCGTGCGCCATGGCAAAAGACGCGGGGCCTGGAATATGAAAGCAAGCCTGGGCGTGCCATGTCCTAGTTTGATCGTGCCTTCGAAGTCTTTATCAAGCCCCGCAATAATGTTGAGCAACGTCGATTTCCCGCACCCCGAAGGCCCGGTCATGACCACAAAAGAGCGCGGCGCCACGTCAAAGGATACATTCCTTAGCACCGTCAACTCATCGCGCCCGCCTAAGGCCGGAAACGATTTATGGCTAATGCGTACCTGCAAGGGCTCAAATTCGCCGCTGAGACTCACATTTTGCATATAATCGGGGGCTGACGTCACTCGAACTGGCTCTATCGGCGCCATCTATTCACCCTCGCCTGCAGCGGCTGCAAGATACCCAATTCAACAATCTGGATAACTACGATGAAGGCGAGCGCGTAAGCGAGGATCACGGGAACATCGTAGGAGCTGAAGGCGGTATGAATCTGGTGACCGACGCCGGTGGAATGCCCTCCCAGGGCTTCCACGACCAGCACGATCTTCCAAACCAGCGCCAGTCCGGAGCGGGCGGCGGCGGCCCAAAATGGCGCCAATTGTGGCAACACGACATGGCGCAATGTTTTCCACGGACCAAACCCATAGACCCTGGCCATCTCGGACAGATCTTTAGACAACCCCCGCGCGCCTTCCCGCATTTGTATGGCGACGTTGGGGATCTTGCTGATAGCCACGGCTGTGACTGCGGTCGTCTCAGTGGTGCCGAGCCAGACGTAACACAGCGCGATAATTACGAGTGCTGGTAGATTGAGGAACAACGTTAGCCAGCTATCAAAAAATTTGTCCGCAGTTTTATAGGAACCCACCAGAAGACCGATGACACCGCCAATAAACATTGCGATGAGAAACGCCATCATCACTCGCGCCAGCGTGATCCCAAGATTGCTCCACAAATTGCCGGATTGGGCTTCGCGCACGAGCACGTCGAAGACAAGGCCGGGGCCGGGGAAATGCCGGTTTGCGGCAATGCCCGCAGCCACGGCCCACAAAAGGCCAAGCGTTGACAGCGAAAGCGCCGCCCAACCCAGGCGTTCCACCCAGGTTCCAGCAAACGCATGAGGCTTACGCACCGGCAGTGTGGAAGAGCTTGGTATCAAAACGTGTGCCATTGCCAACGAGGTCCGTATCGCCGGATTCAATCAGGAGGTTCATGATCTTTTCCGCCGAACGCATGTCGGCGTCGCGCCAGGGTCCGGGTATGCCCTGACGATAGCCTTCGCGCAACGCCTGAAATTCGTTGTCGTTGGCCGTTTTCATTAATGGTTTCAAGCGTTCCCACGCCTCGTCTGACTTGGCAAGAATTGCATTTCCCTCTTGAGCAGCGGCCAGCAGTGCTTTGATGGCTCCCGGCTGTGCCGCCTCGGTCGCCTCTTTCCAAATGAACCCGACCAGCGAGGGTTGTGGATCGATACCCAGGGCCGTCATGACTTGCGACATGGTTAGGACCGTCCGGAATCCATCACCCTTGAGGCGGGCAGAAAAGGTCCAGAAATTCAAGGCCGCATCGAGTTTACCATCGCGCAATTGCTCGGCGAGCAAAGGGGCCGCTCCAAATTGCGGCTCAGCAAAAGTTGCAATGTCCTTGCCATGCACCTTCATCGAATAAGCGCGCAACAGCAACCAGCTCTTGTCGATGGCAGAGCCCGCCACTCCAAGCCGTTTACCGCCCAAATCACTGTAAGACTTTATTGGTGACTGCTCCGCCACCATGATCGAGCCCAGCGCCGACGAAAAGGGCGCAAATTTCAGGGCTTCACCCATGGAGCGTTGGCGAAGCCCCCATGGCCAGTCGCTGACCACAACGTCGGCACTACCGCCATAGAGCGCCACGGCGCTGCCCTGATTACTGGCAATCTCGATGACATCCATTGTCAGCGCGTGCTTTTTGTCGAGGCCCTCTGCCCGGATGGTTTCCAGCAGCCAGCTCAACGAGCCGAATTTTACCGAAGCAATCTTGAGTGCCGCCGCTTGCGCTGCAACCCGTGTGGTTAATGCCGGCAGCGTAAATGCCGCGGCGGTGCCAACAACAAACAAACGCCGGTCAATCATGGTGCAGTCTCTTGCTTAACGAGTAGGCGGTTGCGAACGACCCAGCGCACGATACCCAGCCAGGCGTCATCGGTATTGCCCGACACAATTGCTGACACGCGCCGCGTGACACTGGTGTGCTCGACATCGACTTCCGTGAGATTGAGATTGAGCAACGTATCCGAAGCCTTTTCCAAGACGACGATATAGGCGGTATCGGCTCCCGCCTTCTTGGCAAGATCGATCTCACAACCCTTGCACTCGTAAATTGGCGATTTGGCTTCGATCTCAGTGGCGAGTGCCGCGAGATCCACGGCCACCAAGCGGCCGCTTGCAGTCATCAGGCGAATAAACTCGTCATAGACCAGTTTCAAGCGGGATTGCTCAGCAGCGCTTGGCTTGGATGCGCCGATGAAGAAGTCTTCTTCTTTTGGCAGAACGACCAGCTCAAACGGGAACACCGCTGCTTTTTGCATGGCCGGAGCGGCACCCGCTGTCATGACTAAGGCGCAGACAACAATAATCACTCGAAGCATCGTGTCTCGATCCAAGCTTGCGGAAATTCGCTCATAGCCTTTACGCTTACGTGGCAGCCAGCCGTGCGGTTTATCAGAGGCATTTACGACATCAACGCATCACACCAAGTCACTTTTGTGCGAGACTGCGCATGCGTGCCATTTGTGCGGCTTGACAATCCGCACCGCCATGCAATTTAACACGTTACATAGTTACATCAACTCTCAAATGCAGCTAGTGTGGCGGTTCTGAAGTTCGCACCCACTTGCGGCTTGCACGATTGTGAACTTCAGAAC
>JBEBJD010000105.1:0-6768 GCA_040080075.1 Hyphomicrobium sp.
GCACCGTTATCACCCGATAGAACCGCACGCACCGCATTACGCCCGACGAGAACCGGAATACGGCTGTTTAGGTCTGTCAGCAACAGAACACGAGCCGCAGCGCTTCCCGTATCAACAACGCGGCCCACGATTCCATTGCCAGATAGAACGGGATGGCCGATTTGAATGGTTTGATCACGCCCCGCATTGATCATGACGCTGCGCATGAATGCTCCCGATGAATTTGCAATCACGCGCGCGGTCACGAATTCAAAACCGGTTTCGCGCACCGTTCGTGCGAGTTCGGTGACATCTTGCAGCTTGCGCTCGAGCTCCTTGGCGCGCCATTCCCAGCTTTTGAGCTTCTGGTTTTCATCGCGCACTTGCTCCAGCTCGCGGCTGGCTTCGAACAACCCAGGCACTTGCCGTGCCGCCCAGCGAACCGGTTCGAATGGAGCGAACAGCGCGGTCAAAAGCGGCGTCATCGCCTCCGTTATCCGCCAGCGAACAGCATGAGTTGAAACATGATCGAGGCGGCTCAGAACCATCAGGCAAAGTGAAACCAGAATGAGCACCGGCATTGCCACACGCAAGCGCGGCGCGCGGGAGCGCTGCCCTCCCCGCAATTGAAAACCCGGCACTCTTATACGGCGGAATTTCATCCCAACCTTACTATCACCGCAACGGCCTCAGCAGCAGAGCGATTGGCACCGGCGTTCACGCACAACTGTTTCGCCTGTTTGATGGCACACTCTTGTCTGACACTGCCCGCTTGTCTGAGCGGAGCCCCGTGCGGCGCGCCCATATTACACCTCAAACCGGTTGCCACGTCAGTCCTAAACTCAGCCTACGGCCGGATGAGCAAATGCTCTCGGGCGGGCAGTCCAGCGAGCACCGTCGCCGAGCCTTTAACGACGCAGTGGAGTGGATTTTCGGGCTTCACAAACTTCACCCCGATGCGCCGCTCCAGTTCTTCGTCGAGTTTATCGAGCAAAGCGCCACCACCTGTCAGGCAAATACCCCGGTCGCAGATATCGGTTGCGACTTCGGGCGGCAAGCCTTCGAGAGTGCGCTGCAGAAACTCGCTCAGCTCTTCGAGTGGCTTGTCCAGTGCTTCGGCAATATCTTGCGAGCCAAGCACGATGCTCTTGGGACGGCCAAGACGAAGATCGCGCCCCCGAATGTGAATTTCGCTACCCCTGCCATCGGCTCCCGCCCAGGCGGAGCCCGCTTCAATCTTGATGCGCTCGGCGTTGGCTTCGCCAATCAGCAACTGATGCTCGCGGCGCACATGGCGGATAATGGCCTCATCCATGGCATTGCCCGCGCAGCGCAGCGATCGCGCATCGATAACGCCGCCCAGTGACAGCACGGCCACATCCGTCGTGCCGCCGCCAATATCGACGACCATGCATGCTTCAGCATCTTCGACGGCAAGGCCCGCACCGATGGCGGCAGCCACCGGCTCTTCAATGATGTAAACCTTGCGCGCTCCCGCTGAAACAGCGGTTTCATAAACAGCGCGGCGCTCGACCGGTGTGGCTCCAGCTGGCACTGAGATGAGAATGCGGGGGCGGCGGAAACCGAGCATGGTTTTGGTGCGGCCAATGAATTGGCGCAACATTTCTTCGGTGGCGACAAAATCGGCAATCACACCATCGCGCATGGGCCGTATGGTTTGAATATTTTCCGGCGTCCGGCCGAGCATCATTTTGGCTTTTTGACCAACGGCCAAGACTTCGCGCCCCGCTCCGCTGTTTCGGATTGCCACGACGGAGGGCTCATCAATGATGATGCCACGGCCGAAGACATGCACAAGAGTATTGGCTGTGCCAAGATCGATCGCGATATCGTCCGAAAAAACGCTTCCGACGTCCAATCGCATTCCCCTCGCCCCGTTGGCCGCTCTGTTCGCCATGGTAAACGTCCCGCTAAGATACAGCCAAGCATTTCTCTTCCGGAAACGCACGGCGCCGCTCTTAGTAAAAGCAACATATATGCCGGGAATGGAACCGGAATATGCCCTCCGACGAGCGTGGACGTTGCGTGGCGCCCCCGCGGAATTGGCCGGCCCGCAGGCCAAACTCTCTGCCTGCCCGGAAAGACAGCTTCTGTGTATTGAAATAGCCGTAAATTGAGCTCACGGCTCATGACACGGCTGAGCTGGGGACCAATTGGCCCGGCCGTTCACCCGCGGCCGGGCCCAGAACCACTTTTTCAACCAACCGACTGTGCTTGTGCCGTCTTCTGCCGTTTGACCAGCAGCTTATTTAATGCCGCCACATAAGCCCGGGCCGACGCAACCATGGTATCGGTATCGGCGCCTCGCCCCGTCACCACGCGCCCGCCCTCTTCAAGACGCACCGACACTTCGGCCTGGGCATCCGTACCCTCGGTCACGGCATGCACCTGATAAAGCTCGAGACGCGCCTCGTGCGGGACCAGAATGCGGATGGCGTTAAAGATCGCGTCGACGGGACCATTGCCAGATGACTGAACCGTATGTTCGGCGCCATCGATTTCGAGTTTCAATGTTGCATACTGAGGACCAACAGTGCCAGCGATAACCGTCAGGCCCGTAACCTTCATACGGTCATGCGCGTGGGCCAACTCTTGATCGACCAGCGCTTCAAGATCCTCGTCATAGACATGCTTTTTGCGATCCGCGAGCGCTTTGAAGCGGTTGAAGGCATCTTCAAATGCATTTTCGCCCAGCTCAAATCCCAATTCCTTGAGCTTGGAGCGGAAGGCGTTACGGCCGGAATGCTTGCCCATGACCAGCGACGTCTTGGCGACGCCGACGCTCTCGGGCATCATGATTTCATAGGTCTGCTGATACTTGAGCAATCCATCCTGATGGATGCCACTTTCGTGCGCGAACGCATTGCGCCCGACGATCGCCTTGTTGTATTGGACCGGGAAATTGGTCACGGCCGAGACAAGTTTTGATGCCCGCGCAAGCATCGTCGTCTCAATACCGGTGCGATAGGGCAGAGCATCCTGTCGCGTCTTAATGGCCATAACCACTTCTTCGAGCGCCGCATTGCCAGCCCGCTCGCCAATGCCATTGATCGTACATTCGATCTGGCGCGCACCGGCCCGCAATGCCGCCAGCGAGTTAGCAACGGCCAACCCTAAGTCGTTGTGGCAATGGGTCGAGAAGATCGCCTTGTCGGCATTGGCCACACGCTCGCGCACGGCCCGGAACATCTCGAAATATTCCTCGGGCGTGGCATAGCCCACGGTATCGGGCAGATTGATGGTCGTGGCGCCCGCCTTGATGGCTGCATCCACCGTCTGACATAAATAATCGATAGGCGTTCGGGTCGCATCCATTGCCGACCATTCGACATCCTCGACAAGATTGCGCGCCCGCGCCACGGTGGCCGAAATGATCTCCAAGACTTCCGCCTCAGATTTTTTCATCTGGTGGGCGAGATGGATTGGAGACGTTGACACAAACGTATGAATGCGTCCGCGCTGAGCGTGGCGCACTGCCTCGCCTGCCCGGTCAATATCGGCATTGATGGCGCGGGCGAGCCCGGCAACAGTCGCATTCTTGACGCGCCTGGAAATCTCCGAAACTGCCTCGAAATCACCCTCCGACGCGATTGGAAAGCCGGCTTCGATGATGTCGACGCCCATGGCATCGAGATATTCGGCAACTTCGAGTTTTTCTTCGAATGTCATGGTGGCGCCAGGACACTGTTCGCCGTCCCGCAAGGTTGTATCGAAAATGACAACGCGGTCCGCTCCTGCGGCCATGGCGTTGGAATTGTTGGCCGGTGTGGCCGGTTCAGTGCTCATTGGGTCTTCATCCTTTTTGCGCGGCCAGACTGCTCTGGTGGGCAGCCGGCAAATCCTTCAGCCCGGTTTCAAATGCCCCCTGAGTGCCTGTCATGGGACAAAAGCCCAAGACTTCTGGCCTCAGGGGCCGGTAAGCAGGAGGGTTAGGAGAAGCGAGCACGCGCGGCCAGGTGCCTTGAGGGCAGGCCCCAGGCAGTAATCAGGTCCAGAAATGAAGGCCTCAACAGGCATCAACGGAAGCGTCTCTGGTTCTAAAATCGCGAACTGCAGACACTATAAGCCAAAGCCATTGATAAAATGCAAGGATCTTTGGCGCCGCAGACTTGTCATCGTGGCATATCCTGGCACCAACCCGTTGTCTGCCGGAAAAGGCCCGGTAACAATTCCGCAACGACAGTCAAAAGCTAAACGTCCCCTCCGACACACGCACACAATGACCGCCAATACGCACGTTCGAGAGCTTGCCACCCTGCACTGCCATGCTGAGCGTGATCAGGCTCGGCCGTTGCATCTCATAGCCCTGCTCTATCACGCGCTTATAATCGCCGTCGGGTAAACGGTCGAAATGATGGATCACTCCTGCCAGACAAACCGCAGCCGAGCCCGTCGCTGGATCTTCCGGAATTCCGAAGTCTGGCGCAAACATGCGGGCATGGAACGCCGATGCCTGCAATTCACATTGCCGCGTATAGAGATAGGCACCAATCAGGCCCTGATCGCGCAAGGCCTGCGCCCAATGCACCGGATCGACCTGCGCCCGCGCCATGGCTTCAAGCGACGCCACCGGAATGAAGGCGAAGGCATTGCCAGCCGCAAAGCAGACAGGCCGGTGGTTTTCAAAACCAATCTCACTGGGTATCAGACTGACGGCAGCTGCGATCTTGTCCACCGGTGGCAACACACCGGCTTCTTCAGGCAGACGAGGGGCGTCAAACTCTGCATAAGATGACTGGCCTGGGCGCACCCTTACGCCGACACGCAGCGTGCCGCAGGTCTGCTCAAGCACGACGAGACCATCGTGCCCGGCTCCTTCATTGTGCATGCGCAGTTCGGCCAGGAGCGCCGCCGTGCCAACCGTCGGGTGTCCCGCAAACGGCACTTCCTTGGCTGGTGTAAAGATCCGCATCCTCGCGGAGTGCGCGGGTCGATCTGGCGGCAACACGAATACGGTTTCAGACAGATTGAGTTCGCGCGCAATAATCTGCATTTGCTCTGCAGTGAGCCCGCCCGCATCGAGCACCACTGCAAGTGGATTGCCGCCGAACCGGACTTCAGTAAAAACGTCGAGCGTGTAAATATTAAGCTGCATGAATGCCTACCCCCGGAAGTGGCAGCAATCTGCGCCAAGACGTCTGCCATTCCAAGGCGAGAGTGGCCTGCGCTAAATATTTTCAAAAGGGGTCAGAAGTGTTGCCAAAAGCGCCCGGGCATAAGGCGCCATCGGCAGATTATCAAGATCCCCTGGCTGCTGGACCAGCATCACATCGGCAAGTTCTGAAGCCGGATCGGCCTCCAGATGAGACATCACCCGGTCTTTTAAGGCCATGGCCGGAAGTCTGCACTGGTACTCAACCGCAATTGAGAGCTGCAGGCCATGGAAAGTGAGCCAGTACCCCGGTTGACGCGTTAGGTGCTCCGCATCGAGGCCCGTTTCCTCGGCGGCCTCGCGGGCCGTACTGGCGGCAATATCGATACGGCCGTCACCGCTCACATCTCTTGGATCGATGAAGCCGCCGGGCAGATAGGCGAGTCCAGTATTGATGTTGCCCGGCCTCTGGCGGCCGAGCAGAATGCATCCCTCATCTGAACGGATCAGGGCCGACCCAAAGACATCCAAGACACCGGTCTCGGGCTCTCCGTGCTCGCGCCAATACAAGAACTCTTTGAAACCCGTTTCGAGGCAATGCCCGCGCAGCGTATCGCCTGTCAGCTCATACGAAGCCAGCATATGGATGCGGCCATTGAAGAACTTAGGGTTCCCGGCCGACCGCAGCCGCCAGTGGGCGTCAATGGCGCGAGCATTCAAATCTACAAATGGCCAGGTGCGGTCCACGGCCGAAAGCTCGCAATGCGCAACGCGCATGACGCGCCCATCGATTTGAGAAGTGCACATACTGTCTCAGGTCCAGGAACCTATCAAACCTGCGAGCCCGAAATAGGCAATCGCCGATAGGGCAAAGATGTAGCTGAGCATCAACACGATACCGAATATTTTATCGCCACGCGCTATGGCGCGCTCATTGTCTTCGGTCTTGCCAACCCAGGAGGTCGCCACCACGCGGACCAGAGCCAGAATGATAAAGGCATACGACACCAGGTAGACCTTGTCGATCAGCATCAGATAGTCGACCTCGGGCAACGAAGACCCTCCAGACAACTGCAAAGCCACCAAGGTCAACAGCGCCGTGATGCCAAGTCCAATGCGCCCGTCGACAAAATACGGACGCACGAAAAACACGAGAGACGCGCACAGAATGATGAGGAAAACCGGCACAAATGTCTTGACCGAAAGCGCCGTGATGGGCCGCGTCACCGGCACGGTCACTACGCCCCGAGAGTAAGTTTCCGTGCCTGAAGAGGTCAAGTCACCGAAGTTTGTCGGATAACCGTTGTCCACGATCTCCAATCGCGGTTTACCAATCTTGAAGCCGGGCAAAGTGACTGCCGGATTGATCGAAACCGAGACCTTGTCGGGCACATAAATCTGATCGGCCGTGCTCGCGACCGTGTCTTCGAACAGGATGCGCAACTCCTGTTGATCGAACGGATAGCGTTCGAGAACAAACTTGGATGAAAACCGGCCCTGGTTACGAATGATCGAGTAGTGCGAGCCATCGGGCATGGACTTGGGCTCGTCATACAAGTTGTCGCGCACGTGATCATCGGGCGCGAACCGATTCATGAACTCGAGCGTCTTGTTGGGCGTCGCATCGCCCTTGCTCCAGCGGAACCAAACATAAAGATCGACGGCATAGCTGTTGG
>JBEBJD010000272.1:0-6752 GCA_040080075.1 Hyphomicrobium sp.
GTTCCAGAGCCGTTGGTCATTACCGGCATTGGCCGCCAAATACTGCTCGCCAACCCTGCGGCAAGCCGGGTTTTTGGCTACGAGGCCGGGGAGCTTATTGGGAAAAGCACGGCTGTGCTTTATGAGTTGGTGGATGATTTCGTGCGCGTTGGACAATCCTTTGGTTTCCATCAACTTGAGGAGACCGGCAATCATCGGTCAGTTGCGGTACGGTTTCGCCGGAAGAACGGGGAAACATTTCCAGGCCAGCTAATGGGTGCGGTCATTCGTGGGCCGAGTGGAGCAAATGCCGGTGTCCTGGAGCTGATCCGCGATTTGACCCACGAGCGCAAGCAAGAAGATGCCCGCCTAAAAATGCAGCGCCTTGAAGCGATTGGACAGTTGACGGGTGGTGTGGCGCATGACTTCAACAATCTTCTGACCATAATAACGGGCAATCTCGAGCTATTGGAGGATCATCTCACCGACCCGAAAGGGGCCGACCATCTTAAGCGGGCGCAAGGGGCCGCGGAGGCTGGTGCGCGGCTGACCAGCCGGCTGCTGACTTTTGCGCGGCGCCGGCGACTAGAGCCGCAAATTGTCGATCTCAATGATCAGGTCCGGGCCATGACGGAACTGTTGAATCGGACGTTGGGAGGGAATATTCAACTCTCGGCAAGGCTGTGTCCGAACCTATGGAAAACACGGATTGACCCCAGTGAAATCGAAAACGCGATCCTGAATCTTGCTATCAATTCGCGTGATGCCATGCCTGGAGGGGGCAAGCTTGTGATTGAAACAAGCAACGTTGTCCTAGACGGCGATGCCAGTTTTTCCGATAGCGTTACGGCGCCTGGGAATTACGTGAGGATGTCCGTTTCAGATACGGGCACCGGCATGTCGAGCGATGTGCTTCGCCGGGTCTTCGAGCCATTTTTCACGACCAAAGCGCCGGGACGGGGAACGGGACTTGGCCTTAGTACAATCTACGGTTTCGTAAAACAGTCCAATGGCAATGTGATGATCTACAGCGAGCCCGGCAAGGGCACGACTGTCAATATCTATTTGCCACATTACGTCACGCTCCATTCTCAAGACCAGACTCCGCCCACAACCGGAGTGGTGCAAAGTCCCGCAGGAGAGACGATTTATGTCGTCGAAGACAACCCGGAAGTCAGAAACGTGGCAGTGACCCGTCTCGAACGGTTAGGCTATCGTATTGTTGAAGCAGAAACCGCGGTCGACGCTATTGCGCGCCTATCGTCCGGTCTGGCAGTCGATGCGATATTCAGCGATGTCGTGATGCCTGGCGGTCAATCTGGATTTGATCTTGCGGCCTGGGCCGCTAGCCACCGTCCGGACTTGGCAGTGGTTCTAACGTCGGGATTTGCCGAAGACGTTATGCCGGAATCCAGCGCTTTTCATTTGCCCATTCTGCGCAAACCCTATTCTCAGGCGGAACTGGCGGTAGCGCTTCGCAATGCTCTTGTCGCAAGGATTGCCAGGAAGAATCCGGTGTAGTGGGGCATTGTGTTTTACGGCAATAGCCGTGCGCAGGCTGGGCCTGAAAATCTATATGCGACGGACGTCGGTGGCGAAAACATAGCCGACGCCGCGTACCGTTTTTATGTGGGACGGATAGCCAGGGTCCTGTTCGATTTTTTTTCGTAGCCGGACAATGAGGGCATCAATCGACCGGTCCACGGGAGACCAATCGTGTCCCTTGAGAAGGTCCATGATTTCATCGCGCGTAAGGACACGCTGCGGGCGGCGCACAAAAAGCTCCAAGAGATTGAATTCACCTGTGGTCAAGTTGCACTTCATGCCTGTCGAACTTGAAAGTTCGCGGCTGGTAATGTCCAGAGTGAAATGGTCAAACCGGTACGTCTCGTGGCCAGACTTTTTATCCGGGTCGCGGCGAGCAGGCTCCTGGCGCCGCAACACCGCCCGCACGCGCGCAACAACCTCCCGCAGAACAAATGGTTTGCAGATGTAATCGTCAGCCCCAAGCTCTAGTCCGACGACCCGGTCAATGGCATCGCCCTTGCCCGTAACCATTATGATCGGAACATCGGAAGTTGATCGGATTTCGCGAGCAAAAGTCAGACCATCATCCGCCCCCAATGAGAGGTCCAGAGTGATGAGGCCGATCCCTCCACGGCCGAGCCGCTTGCGTGCGGACGTGGCATCAGCCGCCTCTGAAACGGCATAACCTTCGCGCTCGAGCGCAATCCGCAATAGGTTCCTGATTTCAGGATCATCGTCCACAACGAGAATTTCAGTCAGCACTAAGATCGCCTTTAGCAACATTGCTCGTTACAAATTATTACACATCATTACACATCAATCATACGGGGAAAACAGGGACGGTGCTTGTTGAGCGCCAGGAAAGCACATCCACCCTGGGTGGCTGACGATTTAGGAGAGGGGATATACAGAATGTTAAGCTCCCTTAACTCAGAACTGGTCCCGGTCGCAGCCCAATCAATCCTTCTTTCAAGTCCGGTTCAGTCGCGCAGTCCAGAGTCGCGCACAGGGTTGGCCCGGCTTGAACGCGGAAGCGTGCGGCGCTTCATGAGCAAAGAGCATGTTTTCTGCGAAGGTGACCCAAGGACCCATGTCTTTCAGATCGAAGAGGGCGTCGTTACCATCTACCGGATGCTAACCGATGGGCGGCGCCAGATCATCGATTTTGCATATCCGGGCGAGTTTATCGGGCTCGGCGCGTCTGCGGAGCACTACTTCAGTGCTGAGGCAACAAGTGCAACGCGTGTCCGTTGCTACGGTGCTAGTGCCTTGGAGGAGACGGCAGCCCGAGATCCGGGACTTGCGCTGCAGCTCTACAAGGCCGTGTCTCTTGAGCTGGCCGCGGCGAGGGCATTGCTCGTCGCGATAGGCCAGCGCAGCGCCTTGGAGCGCGTGGCTACATTCTTGACGATGCTGAGCCGCCGTTCCGGGTCTGGAAACGGGAGCGAGCGAGTCGTCCATCTGCCGATGCGCCGCGCTGACATTGGCGACTTCCTTGGTCTCACGATCGAGACGGTGAGCCGCACCATCACCAAGTTGCGCGTAATGCGCGTTATTAAAATCGCCCATGGCGCCGACATAGAAATTTTGGATGCAGAGCGCCTAGAAGAACTTTCTGAGGGCGAAGCTTGCGGCTAGTTCGCGCGAATAAATTATATTGGTTCTACAAATGTGGCAGTGCTTTCCCCATGAGCAGCCTGCCATAAGAGCCGGTTGATCGCTGTTCGTCCCCTCCGTGGCGATTCAGCCGGCTCATTTTTCTCATCGCGTTTGACCTTGGTCAACGTGCGCGGCGCGATGCTGCCCGCCCTTTGACAGCCAAAGCAAATGGTTGGAGGATGCCAAGTGAAAAGCCAGACAAAACTGATGACGACGCTGCTCGTAGCTGCCGCGGCATTTTTCCTTTTGAGCGTACTGGCGATAGGGTCGAAGTCTAGTGCTCAGTCCGCTGGTGGGGAAGTGTCAGGAGCCGAGGAGTTTCAGCGCTATTGTGCGTTGTGTCACGGTCCTGACGGCCGGGGAGAGGGCCGCCTTACAGGCGCAGACGCCTTGAATACTCTTTCGGCAGACATCACACAGATTGCCACGCGCAACAATGGCGTATTTCCTTTCGAAAAGGTCGAGGCGGCAATCCGTGACGGCGGTGGTCTGGCGGGCCATAAGGGAACTCTAATGCTGCCATGGGGCAAGATCTTTAGTGACAGCAGTAATCCTCAGAAAGCGCAGGAGATTGTTCGCGAAGTAACCAAGTACGTCGAAAGCCTTCAAGAAAAGTGAGATTGCCGCCATTCAAACGATGTCCGGCGGCGTGCCAGTTAAAGTTCGCCAGGCCTGCTGGGGTGTCAGGCATAGATCGAGAACTCGGCGACCACCGGAGCATGATAGGAGCCAGGTGCGTTGTGACTCATTCCAGCGCTGGCAGCTTCGTCCGGAAGGATTTCGTTGTGGACCTCAATTCCCTTTAGAAATGCTGCCAAATGGCGCGATATCAGAATGTGATCGAGCATTTGCGCGCGGCCATGGTGGACAACGCTGAACCTGCGGTCTTGCGGCAGCGCCCTGTCGGCAATGACAAGTGAACGGGCGCTTAAATGGCCATTGCCGGTATCGTCTTCGCCAGCCTGAAGAAGTTTAATAGGCGTCTCGTGATCTTCGGCGTTGAAGTCTCCGCAGACTGCCAGCAGCCGGCGGGCGTCTGTGTCCAGCATGTTGTCGATCGCCAGGCGAAGCTCGAGAGCCTGGGCGTTGCGCTTCATGCTAGAGAGAAAAAAGCCCTCGGCCCAGGCGGCTGTTTTTTTCCAAACGAATGCAGACTCTTTCTGGCCAGCTATGGTGCTCGCCAATGGAGCTCGCAGGTGCAGATTGACGACAGTCATTGTTCTATCATCGGGAAGCGCCAATTCTGCAATGAGGATGGGCCGTTCGAAGTGAATAGGTTGAGGGGATATCTCAAGGGGCGCGGCAGTAAGGCTCAGATACTGCATGGGCGGCACAATGGTGTGCCTTAGTTCAAGAACTGAGCAGATGGGAAACTTGGAGAGTATAACGAGGTTATGAACGTCCGCCAGTGAGTGCCCCTCGCCACCCCGGCTTGCCGTTATTTGATAGTTTTCATACTGGGTGCCCTTAATCAGGGTTTGAAGTGCGCTCAGAGTTCTGGTCTTGGTGCCCTTGATGCGCTGACTATTGACCTCTTGCAGGCACAAAACATCGGCATCGAGCCGGGCCAGCTGTGGGCGCAGTATTTCTCCACGCTCTTCCAGACTGGCTGTTCCCTTGCGGGGGCTATCAAGCGTCTCGATATTGAAAGTGGCCAGTCTCATGGTTTCCGGTACGGTCAAAATGGGCTGCTGAGGTGGAACGGCAGACAATGGCCACGATCACCTGCCAGCGCGCCGCTAAGGCCTGTGGTCAATTAATCGTCAGTACAATGGGGCTGGCAACCGAGCGCTTTGATCAGGGTCAATTCACGCGGCAGCGCGTTTGTTATTCATGCAAATTATTCTGTTTCCGGGAGGACTGTATCATGCCGGGCGGATGGCACATGGGCGGCTGGGACTCAACTTGGAGTTACGGGCACATGATCGTACCAATTGTATTTTGGATTATTGCGGCCGTCGTGGTCGCGTATCTGGTCCAGCGGCTGTTCTCGGATTTGCGCATTGAAACGACCGATAACAGGGCACTTGAAATACTTGGCGAGCGGTACGCAAAAGGCGAGATCGAACGCGAAGAGTATCTACGACGGCGGCAAGACATCAAAGGACCTTAGGTTATGAGCTTCTACATGGCAAAGTCGCTTTCATTGCCGTTTGAGGATGTCCTGGTGAAAGCCCGGGAAGCACTTACAGCGGAGGGGTTCGGCGTTCTGACGGATATCGATGTCCGTGACACGTTGAAGAGGAAGCTTGACGTCGAGTGGCGCCCCTACAGGATACTTGGTGCCTGTAATCCACCGCTCGCCTATCAGGCGCTGAAAGCTGAAGATAAGATAGGTACGATGTTGCCTTGCAACGTTGTTGTCCACGAATTGGAAAATGGACAGACCGAGGTCGCTGCAGTCGATCCTTTGGACACGATGATCCACATCGGCAATCCCGAGCTAACGCAGCTGGCCCGGACGGTGCGTTCGAAATTGCGAGCGGTTATCGACCGGCTCTAGTTCGCCCGACGGCACCGGCTCTGTTGCATACGTCATTCGAAAAAGTGGAACGTCGATGAGCGATTTAGCAAAGCGAAACATAAGGGCCAACGTAAAGGCGAAGGCCATAGGGGCTCCAAAGCCTGTCCCTGTGCCGGGGCAGGAAGCGCTGCGTCCAGCCGCTCCTGTCATGCGGACAGATGGCAGCGCTGCAGTTCCGGCTGTTGAAATCTGCCCGCTGTTTCGTAACTCCGGCGGGCATGACGCCTCACTTCAACTGTCGGAAGCGCTCGACAGGGTTTTCCACAATATGGTTTCGCGCGTGACGCTCGGGATATCGCCGATGGCGATAGCACAGGCGTACTTTGACTGGCTTTTTCACTTGGCTGGATCGCCTGGGAAACAGGTGCATCTCTGGCAGGATGGGGTTTCCAATGGCGCCAAACTTGTGTGCTATCTGACGCAGTGCATGGCGCACGATCACCAGGGTGCTGAACCATGTGTAGCGCCACTGCCTAATGACAAGCGCTTTGCGAGTGCTGGCTGGCAGGAGTTTCCATTCAACCTCATTCATCAGTCATTCTTACTAAATCAGAAGTGGTGGCATGACGCGACGACAGGCGTCAGAGGTGTCTCCGATCACAACGCTCGCGTTGTGGATTTTGTCGCGCGGCAAATATTGGACATCTACTCGCCATCGAATTTCTTGGCGACCAATCCAGAAGTACTGCAAGAGACCCGCGAAGAAGGGGGGCAGAATCTTTTGCGAGGTTACTGGAATCTTCTGGAAGACTGGGAGAGAGCCAGTCGCGGCCTCAAGCCAGCTGGGCTGGACGCGTTCAAGGTTGGACGTGACTTGGCGCTAACGCCTGGTAAAGTAGTCTACCAGAACCGCCTCATCGAACTCATTCAGTATACTCCAACGACGGAGAAGGTCCGGCCCGAACCGGTTCTGTTCATACCTGCCTGGATCATGAAGTATTACATACTGGATCTTTCGCCAAAGAACTCTCTGGTACGCTATCTGATTGACCAGGGCTTTACCGTCTTCATGGTCTCGTGGAAGAACCCCGACGCTGGCGACCGGGACTTAGGATTTGGCGAC
>JBEBJD010000333.1:0-6742 GCA_040080075.1 Hyphomicrobium sp.
AAGGCAGTGGCTAGTCAAACCATCGCCACTAGCGACCCAGTGCTTCCCTCAGCACCGGAGCAAGAATTGTCCGCGCAACATATTCCGACCCTGACAGTGTAAAGTGTCCATAGTCATAAGTGATCAAACCCTCCTTGCGATCACTATTGACGTAGGTCAGGCACCCTTGCCCGTCACACAGCCGTTCAAAAAACGAGACGTAGCGAACATCCGGAGAATTCCTGTAACGCGCGCTCAGCACCCTGTCGGTCTCGCGCACGGCGGCGTCGAGATAGCGATCCAGCCGGTTGGTTGTACTCGTCCAATATTTCCTCAGGATGACTTTATACAAAAACGGCGTCCATTGCGGCACTGGGCCGGCCAGGATCACGGTCTTGACGCCGGTCTCTTTTAGCTTGGCGATCACCGCATCAAGCCGGTCCGGATCATGCCCTCTCTGCTGGGCAATAATCACAACATTTGGCTTCAAGGCTTCGAGGTTTTTCAACACAAACCGGTTGGTGCTATTACAGACCTGAAGGGGATCTGGATAAATATCGCTGACCGACGGCGGACATCCAGACGACCCCGCCTGCAGCAGAGACACATCGGGCGGGAGGTTAAGTCTTAGCCCGTAGTTGAGATGCTGAGCGTGAGAGTCACCCCACACAAAAACAACCGCGTTGGAGTGCGGCGTGACGCAGCTGTTGTCTATCGTTTCCTTGGAAACATTCAGCGTGATGTCATAAAAGTTGCATTCATGACGATCGTGTTTGAGTAGGTCATGCGATTTGGTATATTGCGAATGACTGAAGAATTTTTCAAAATCTACCTTATCCGCCATTCTAAATGACAGGCCATCGGCTGCAAAAGTGCTCCACCCGGCGGCCAGCACCACTGCCATCACTGCACAAAGCGCTAGTGCGGCGGCGCCTTTTCTTCCGCTGAGGCGCAATGGCTTCTCAATGAAGCGGTACGTGCACCACGCCAGTACGGCACTCGCGCTCACGATCAACAAGCGGATAGCCACGGAGACATCGCCCATGCCAACAATGTTGGCAAATACCAGCAGGGGCCAGTGATACAGATAGAGCGGATAACTGATCAGGCCGGTAAACACCAAGATTGGGTGCGATAGCACTCGCCGGTTCAACCAGGCTTCCGGTCCTGCCACGATCAACAGCACCGCGCTCCCGGCCGGCATCAGAGCCCACCAGCCCGGGAACGCCGTTTGTTTATCGAGCCGGGCAACTGCAACAGTCAGCAAACCCAGACCCAGCAATGCGCAGCCATTCTTGACAACCGGCGAGGAGCTCATTGCAGTAAATGCCCGCACGAAGACGCCGCTGCCTGCAACGGGCCGTTCTGAGACGGCTTGCGAACAAAAGGCCACAACGGCCCCGGCCATCAGCTCCCAGAAACGCGTATGCGGCAGATAGAACGTTCCGACTGGGTCACTTTCCACCCTAAATACATTTATCGAAAAGGAGGCCGCAAACATCGCCAGAAACCAGAACGGCATGCTCAGATTCTTCTTAACAGCGAAGTATAGAAACAGCGGCCACACCAGATAGAACTGCTCTTCGATGCCAAGGGACCACAAATGCAAAAGCGGAGTAAGTTCGGATTGGACATTGAAGTATCCAGATTCTGTCCACAGCACAAAGTTGGCCACAAAACCCGCGCCGCCCGCGATATGCTTGCCTAACGCTGCAAACTCCTCCGGCAAGAGCAAGCACCAGCCAAGCAAGTAACAACCAATTAGAGTAACCAATAACGCTGGATAAATCCGAAGAATGCGCCGCACATAGAAGCTTTGAATGCTGAAGCTGCCGCCTTTCAAATCCTCAAGGATAATGCCGGTAATGAGAAACCCGGATATGACAAAGAACACGTCAACGCCGGCGAACCCACCGCCACGCATATCAGGGAAGGCATGAAAGACGACCACAAGGATGATCGCGACAGCCCGCAGTCCATCGATGTCCGGCCGGTATTTGTCGCTCACGTGCTGGGGATTCTTTAGTTGGAAACGTCATTGCGAAGTCAGTCAGATTTGCTAGTCAAGCTCAGTTGCGCTTTCTCAATTCTGTCTGCAATCCTACGGAACCGGACAACCCGGAGCAACAGGCCGAGGCGAACCCCGGCGGCGGTTTGGGGTCAATGCCTGCCGTTGGCTACGTTCAATCGTTGACCGGAGTCCTTCCCCAAGCAGTCTTAGGCTGCCGCATCCCTCAACGAGGCAAGCCCAAACTGTGCTCATTCCAATTTTGCATTCGAACTGCCATTCGCGAATGTGTCAATATCAACTCGTCCGAAGCCCCCCGCGCGCGCGTGACGGTGTCTCCCCAACAGAGGGCAGTCTCTCACGAAATCCAAAGCCCGAATAGTCCGTGGCTGATTGAGGTTCCGCCTTTCAACTATTCCGGCTTGACATCCACTTTAAACCGCCAACACTTACCCTGCGATACTGCTCCCAGCAAAATCGGGGTCACCGATGTTGAAAATAATTGTGTCAGCTTTTGCGATCATGGTGTTCAACATTTCTGATGCTGATGCGGAAAGCAAGGACTGCGCAGAAGGGGCAAGGGTCACGGTCACAGGAAAAATTGGCAGTCACAGAAAGTGGGCATACCATACCGATCGAAGGTCGGTTCCTTGCAATGTTGACATGATTGAAAGAAAGGACTCTGACAACTGCCCGGACGGCTCAAACTTCAAGGCATCCGGCACTGTAGAAATATATGATGACGACGGCTTTGATATGGTGCTCTTAGACAAAGTAGCCACGATCGATTGCACTAAGTAACGCCCAGCATCGGGCTCCTCAGGCGAGGTGACGGCGGAGCCCCCAACCGCGATGTATTCCCACTCTTGTTTGGCCGCCGCGGGTCAGTCCGCTTTTGCAGGTAGAGGACGGCGATTATCGAGTAAGAACTGGTGCCAAACATGAAAACGAGAAACATCATCGTCTATATCGCCGCACTTCTACTCTTATCATCGCAGGCAAGGGCGGGCTGCGAGCCGGGCGATCAACTCGAAGTTACCGGCAGAGTATCGCAGATCTATCCGAACCAGGCCAAAAGCTGGGTCGTCGTTCTCAATACGTTAGAGGGCGAGGTGCTGACCTGTTTCCTGAGAGACTTGTTCGGTTCGGAAACAAAAAATCCTTCGTTCCATCTCGTCGTCGAGAGCCAACCGCCGCCCGATTGCCGGGCAGGCCGCCGCGTGTGGACCGTATTGGCTTCCAATCCAAGTTGCGAAATCGCTGGCCGGGCCCGTTCTTTTGACTAACAGGACTCTGTCTTGCCCAGATGCTAACAATCTTCATCGGCTCAATGCAGGAAATGCACAAATGCTCCCAAGAAAGTGGCTATGCCTTCCCGCCGTCCTCATCTTAGCGTCTCTTGCATTACCAGCAGCGGCCGCCGACACCGAGGCAATTGCAAGACAATGCGCGGAGGAAGCAGCGCAGAAACTCCACGGCGCTACTGTTGAATGTGTTGATGAAATGGGACTCATTTGCGAGATCAATACGTCATCGCACACTTCGAAAAGTTTACTGGCCGAGGTGAAAGCCGCGGCCGGCGCATGCATACAGGAAAACGGGGGAAAGTTTGAGCCAATTGACGGACGCTACGCACGTATTCCAGGCGCGGAGAGCCATTTATCCTACAAATTCGAAGGAGGTGATATTTCAGTCCATAACTGGGAAACGATTAGCTACGACGCTTCGAAAACTGTGCTTAGCATTCTTGCCGATTGACTGCGTCAACGACCGGCACATACCGGGCAGATCAACCGATAACCTACCCCCAGGTCTCTCCCTATAACTGGAAGATAGTTCGGCCTCAGATCAATCGTTTAGGGGTTCCCATGTTCAAGATTTTGATTGCTTCGCTCTTTTTTCTGCTGAGTGCATCTTTAGCACGCGCTGATGCGATCTCCGATTGCGATCAAAACGAGGATCTAGACCGTTCGATCAGAGGATGTTCGGTCATCATCAGGAAAAATCCTAAAGACGCGGCCGCCTACTACAACCGCGGCAGCGCCTATCTTGAAAATGACGACTACGACCGGGCGATTGCCGATGTCGACAAGGCCATTGAACTCGATCCTAAGGACGGAGACAGCTACAACACCCGCGGAATCGCCTACAAGCGCAAGAGCGACTACGACCGCGCGATCGCCGATTACACCAAGGCCATTGCGCTTGATCCTAAGAACGCCAGTTATTATGACAACCGCAGCATCGCTTACAGGGAAAAAGGCGACGCCGTCTTGGCGATCGCAGATGCTGCCAAAGCGGTCAAGCTAGATCCGAAAGAAACGTTTTACTACTGCAATCTCGGCAGAGCCTATAACTCAATGGGTGACTACGATACGGCGATTGGAGCTTTTACAAAAGGCTTAGCGCTCGATGCAAACAATGACTGTGCCTACGTGCAACGTGGTGACGCGCATAAGAGCAAGGGCGACTACAAGCAGGCGATCGCCGATTACATTAAGGCCATCGAGGCCGATCCCAAGGATGCAGGGCATGTCAGCGCTCTAGGTTGGGCCAAGTACGACATGGGTGATTTCAAGGGTGCAGCAGCTGAGGCGTTGCGTGCCATCAAATTAGACGACGGCGTATACGCTATGCTGCTCCGTTATCTGGCGGCGAGCCGCGCCGGCGACGCGGCGGCTGCGGAACTTGAGGCGAATGCTGGCCGCTTGAAGACCAAGGAATGGCCGTATCCCGCCATCGAGCTTTACCTCGGCAAGCGTGAACCTGCGGCCACTCTTTCGTCCGTCAGCAAACCCGATGAACGCTGCGAAGCCCACTTCTATGCCGGCGAATGGTATTTATTCCATGATAATCGCGAAGAAGCCACGAAAGCTCTGACAGTCGCGAAGGATACTTGCCCGAAGACATTTTATGAATACTCAGCAGCAGTGGCCGAACTGACGCGCCTTGATGAAACGCCCCAGCCAGCCGCCGCCAGATAGCGATGATACGCGAATTACTGACTAGGTTCGCTGTCAACGCCACTGCATTGCTGAACCGGACAGCCGTGAGCGATGCTCCGCATCATTGCGTCAGCGATGCTCCGCATCATTGCGTCAGCGATGCTCCGCATCATTGCGTCAGCGATGCTCCGCATCGACGCTTGACCGTTCGCTTCGCTTGGGCGCGGCCATGACGGGAATGGGAAGCTGACGCTGACGCAATGACGCTCCGCCGCCGGACACACCCACAGGTGTCATCCTCGCGCTTGGCGCGAGGACCCATCAAGCAACTAACTCTGACGCTCAATTATTAGCCCAGAGGCGAACTACCCGTGCTTCTTTACTTATCGAGTCCAGCGGAAGAATGGGTCCTCGCGCCAAGTGCGAAGCACGTCTTCGACATGACTCGCGAGGACCCATTGTTCAACAAGCTCGGACAGCAAAGGTTATGAAGACGCTGCAACAGCAGTCCCTGCCTCTCAGACGATAGAGCAAGCGGAAGAATGGGTCCTCGCGACAAGCGCGAGGATGACAAACTTTATGATTTAGCCAAATCCCAAGAATTGAATTGCCCTGCCTCCCCGCTGGGGGGAGACCCTGGCAAGTTTTGCTGCAAGTTGCCAACTTGCAAGAATTTCAACTCAACACAAGCGCTGCAAATTTAAACCGGACAGCAGTGGGCCAAGCGCGAGGATGACACTTATGGGTGCGGCGAGGATGGGCGAACCGCAGGGCGCGAGTACATCTGTCTAGCGGCGTGAAGCCCGGTTCTTCGTGGCCCGGTTCTTCGTAGAATGGGCGACAAAACGTTCTAACACTGCGCCGGTCCAATTGGTTCGGATCACAGTCCAGCCACGCTGTGCTCCCTCCGCTCCACACCCAGTCACATCATACAGCCGACACCGGTAAGTATCTCGTCAGCCTTCGTCTTCTGCTCGGCGCTCAATGCATCGTAAAGCTTCTCGAGTGTTGGTTTCACCTCTTTCAGAGCCGTGACGCGACTGTCCATGGCTGCAATATGAGAGTTGAGCCGTTCGACCGGGCTCTGGCTGCCGGTCATCGCCATCATCTTCTGTCGCATACCGTGCATGCTCTGCAAATTCCGGCTTGTCGCCTCCGCATAGGCATCCCATACGCTTTTCTGCGCATCGGTGATGGCGAGTTCGGCTTTCAGAAAGGCTATCCGGCCTTCGGCAAAGGTTGCGGACTGGCCATTCGCGCCCATCATAGGACAGCTCCTCATCATCCCCATCATCCTGCCGGACCCCATCATGCCGTCGCGGCCCATCATGCCCCCGCCCGGTTTGGGCTGTTGAGCGATGGCCGGACTCATCACGCCAACAACCGCAATCACCAGAACGGCCGGAAATAGTCTTGAAAATCTTCTCATGGCAGAAACCTCCTGATGAACACTGCGCCGGTCAAAAAGTGCCAGCGAGCCCGGCGACGAACTCGATCGGCTGCGCCGCTATTTTGGCTCCGGGCTTTTCAGGCACTTCACAGTCTCATCTGTGGCCATTCAGTGCAGTGGCTCGATGAGCAATGGGCGCAATCATAGACTATCGTGCGCAGTCCGGACTGGTGCAGGCTATTCAAAACCGGTCCTCACCTCCATGATCAGGATCAAACGCGCCAAGCACCCCATTCCCCGGCTAAGGAAATATCTCATCCGGGAACCTTGGCTTGTGAAGTCACGCCGGTGCAGCATCCGCATCGTAATCGATCCAATGAAATTGGATCGATTACGAGCATTTCGCAAAACGAGTGGCCC
>JBEBJD010000080.1:0-6663 GCA_040080075.1 Hyphomicrobium sp.
CTATTGCGACCTCCTGTTTTCAGTCGAAGGACATCAACAAGAGACGATTATCGCACTTTGTGGCTACCGGCTCCATGGTGTTGGCAACGGCTGCTTCCGCCGCGCCTATGAAATTCTTTTGAAACATTCACGGACGGCTTTCGAGCCCGGAACGAGTTTTGGAGAAAAACTTCTTTACATTCTCATGAACGTCATCACGGGCGAGCAACTCCGCCTCGTGGAGCAAAATCCATTGGCTGTGCTGATCGAGCGGCAATGCGCCGAGTTCAATTTCATCCAACGTGAATTCGTAGCCCAGAACGACATAGTGCGTCCCGATACCCTCAACTCCTGCAAAGTTGGACGCGTAAATATGGTCGTACGCTCCCAGCAATTTTGCACTTGCAGGAGATAGCCGGAGCCCCAATTCACTTTCGCCCAGTGCCAAGATCGCTTCCAAGATTGTCTGGTTCTTCCGGATTCGCCCCCCCGGCGTAAAGAATGTGCCCTTGGCAGGCTCGTTGATTCGTTTGCCTAGGAGAACGCGGTTAAGCCGGTCCCGGGCAATCACATCAATCGATACCAATGGCGCGGCTTGCACGACCTTCAGGAATTCGCCTTGCTCTAGTCTCATGTCACGAACCTGCCCGGACTCAATGTCAATCATAGGCTGGGTTAACGCCGCTTCGCGGCAAACACAATCGGCGCATCCACTGTTTGGGGGTCTAGATTCGCGCAGTGAACCACCACTCCAGCCCAGGCCAATCCTACAGAGGTATGGCAATCGCCAAAATTAATTGAGCGGTTCGACCGGCTTGAGTTAACAAGGCGCCATCAAGCCCTAGGAAACCAATGATGACATCCAGGACGCCTCCAAACAAAATCACTGTGCCAGCCGAATGGGCCCCGCAAAAGGCCATCTGGACGGCCTGGCCCGCCGACGCCAAAGAATGGAACGGCGACCTTGCAGCGCCGCGGCGCGACGTGGCGGCCCTTGTGCATGCCCTGAATGCGGCCGGCAACAAGGTGCGGCTGCTGGTCAACGGCGTGGAAGCCGAAACGTCCGCCCGTGCCGCAGTTGGCGCCAGTGCGGACCTTGTTCAGGCAAAGTACGGCGACATATGGTTGCGTGACACCGGGCCGATTTTTGCCACCGATGCGGACGGAGCGGTTGCCTTGCGCTTCAAAACCAACAGTTGGGGAGGCAAATACGATTTGCCCGACGATCTGACTGTTGGCGACGAAGTCGCTGGCCTAACTGGAAAGCCCATTCGCCGCTTCAGCTTTGTATTGGAGGGCGGCGCGGTCGACCAGGATGGGCAGGGCACCATCCTGACAACACGCCAAACGTTACTCAATCCCAACCGCAATGGCTGGACCAAAGAACAGGCAGAAGCTGCACTTCACGACTGTTTTGGCGCCAAGAAAGTCATCTGGATCGACGAAGGCCTCATGGGCGACCATACCGATGGGCACATCGATAACATCGCCCGTTTTGTCGCGCCGGGCCGGGTTGTCTGTCAGGCCCCCATGGCTGCCGATGACCCCAACGCCGAAACACTCGACCAGATCGCCCGCACGCTGGAAGCTTCGAAGGATGCAATGGGCAGAAAACTGGAAGTGGTGCGCATTCCAGGCGCGGGCCTATATCGAAATGTTCTTGGTGAGATTTCGCCTGCCTCGCACATGAACTTCATTATTGCCAATGGCGTTGTAGTGGTGCCGGTCTATGGAACCCCAACCCAGGACGCCGCACTCAAAGCCCTGCAATCAGTTTTTTCAGATCGCAAAGTCACCGGTGTGGCATCGCGCGGACTTCTGGGCTGCGGCACCGCCGGCGGCGGTTCATTTCATTGCATCACGCAGCAGGAACCTCTTTGATGAGCCAGCGCATGCTGACTGTGGCGGCCATTCAAACCGCCTACGGCCCCGACATAGAGCAAAACATTGCCAAGACCAGCGCCTTCGTGCGCGAAGCGGCCAAGCGCGGCGCACAGGTCATCTTACCATCCGAGCTGTTCGAGGGGATTTACTTCTGCTCGCAGCAAAATCCTAAATGGTTCGAAACGGCCCACCCGATGCGCGAGCACCCTTGCGTTCTGGCGTTGCAAAAGCTGGCCAAGGAACTAAAGGCCGTCATACCCATTTCGTTTTTTGAGAAGGATGGCCCGCGCTACTACAACAGCATTGCAATCGCGGATGCGGACGGAGCAATTCTCGGCGTCTACCGCAAGAGCCACATCCCCGACGGTCCCGGCTATCAGGAGAAGTATTATTTCCGGCCTGGCGACACGGGCTTCAAGGCCTGGAAAACAAAATATGCCACTATCGGGGCTGGCATTTGCTGGGACCAATGGTACCCTGAATGTGCACGGGCGATGGTTCTGCAGGGGGCTGAGGTCTTGTTCTATCCGACTGCAATAGGCTCGGAGCCCTATGATGCCGCTCTCAACACCCACAAGCAATGGCGGCGCGCCATGCAAGGTCACGCCGTCTCGAACGCCATTCCCGTGGTCGCGGCCAATCGCATCGGCCTTGAAGACAACGACGGAACCAAGCAGAGATTCTATGGCCATTCGTTCATCGCCGATCATGGCGGTGAACTGGTGCAGAGTTTTGGCAACTCAGAGGAAGGCGTGCTGGTGCATGACTTCGATCTGGCAGAGATCGAGAGCTACCGCGCCGACTGGGGCTTCTTCCGCGACCGCCGCACCGATCTCTACGCCAAAAGCATCGTTTAGCCCCCCGCCCGCACGGGACCGCCAGACCGTCCCGCAGTTGCAGGGCTTGCGGCAAGCCGGCAAGACAGGCACAACGGCTGCTTACACATTGGTTTGCGACAGGAATAAATTCTTGAAACACGGTGCCCTGTGACACCACTTGCCAGCATGTCCCGGCTGATCGGGAAATTCTACGATGCGATTTTAGAACCGCAGGCCTGGGAACCGGCATTGGCCGAGTTCTGTCAATTGTCCGGCGCCAAAGCCGCTTCCATTCATACATTCAATCCAATGGAGGGCCGTATCGGGCTCTACATCGAGCACGGTTGCGACCCAATCTACACGCGCTCGTTATTTTCCACTTATGCCGCAATGACACCAACGGGTGCCTCGATCTTCATGGCGGAAGTCGATGAGCCCATGGGCGTTTTCGATTTTATTGACGAAGACGAATTTATTGCCAGCCGGTTCTACCGCGAGTGGTGCCAACCCCAAGGCTACTACGACATGCTCGGCACACTGATATCGAAACAGCCTCGCGAGATCGGTGCCCTGTCAATCACACGTATTGAACGCCAGCCCCGGTTCAACGCTCACGACAAGGAGCTTATGGCGCTGCTTGCTCCCCACGTCCGCCGCGCAGTAAAAATTGCGGGGCTGCTTGAAAACCGCGTCCACGACATCGAACAGCTGACGGACGTCATCGACGTTCTCGATAGCGCGGTCATCATCACAAATTCGGACGGCAAGATCTTACGCACAAATTTCGCGGGAAGAACCGCGCTCACCACAGGTCTCATATTGCAGTCGTCAGAAGGTATGATCGACTCAAACGACGAGGATGTGCGCCGGGAGATCAAGTCTGCGCTCAATGGTGACGTGCGCGGGCCAAGTACGTTCACACTGCCAGCGACTGATGGAAGCCGCAAGCTCGTGGCTATCATGCCACTGGGCGCCCAGCGCAATGAGTTCGCAATTTTCCTCAAGACAGAAGATGCTGACATTCCAGCCATTGGCCGCCATCTCGTGGCAGCCTTCAAAATGACGCCCCGTGAAGTCGGCGTTCTGATGCCGCTTCTCGAGGGACACACGCCGGCGGAAGTGGCCGATAAACTTGGAATTGGCATGGCGACGGTGCGAACGCATCTGCAACGGCTATTCAATAAAACGGGCACGAATTCGCAGGCCGAACTTGTCAGCCTCATCTTAAGGGCCATGCCGCCGGTTAAACTCGGCTAGCGCGGCCGGCCATCAGAGTGCTTTCGGGAAAAGTGTGCAGCGGTTTTCCGCAAAGAAGCACGGCAAAACAAAGAGCTAGTAACGGCCAATAACGGCGTGGAGGAGTGGTGGAGGTGAGAACACAAAGTTCGAACCGGAACCATCGCGCGCAGGGTTGGTGTGGCGGCTGCGCGCAAGTGAAGTAGCAGAGGTGAGAACACAAAGTTCGAACCGGAACCACCGCGCCCAGGGTTGGGGTGGCGGCTATGCGCAAGTAAAAGCTGCGCGCAAGTAAAAATGGTGGAGAGGGCTGGTTTCGAACCAGCGTAGGCCGAAGCCAGCAGATTTACAGTCTGCCCCCTTTAGCCACTCGGGCACCTCTCCAACTCTCTGCCATGCCCGGCTGGAAGCACGGCAGCGGCAGGCCGCATAGGAGCGACCCGCCAAGACGCGCCGTTATGGTGACCAGGCGCCGTTATGTCAATTGGAAAAGCTTATGAATTAGGTTTAGAAGCAGCTTCCCAGCCTCACCGCTCTACAATTCCAGTGGCTGCGCCCAAGCCCTTGAAACATTTAACCTCATTGCACCCGATATGACCCCGCCTGGCCCGCCTAAGCGTCCATTCAGCAAGCCCTTCAAGCCGTACCGGGGCGGGTATGCGCCCGGACGCGCGTCGCCCCGCCAGCCACCCGTCTTCGACGACAATGGCCCGGTCCGTCTCTTCGGCGTGCATCCTGTCGAAGCCGCCCTTGGCAATCAGGCACGCAAATTGATCCGGATTTCAGCAACTGAAAATGCGGAGCGCCGCCTGGCCGAAGCAATCAGCGCGCGCGGTTTGACCGTTGAGCGGGTATCCCCGCGCGATCTCGATCTGACTCTTGGCGGCGATACCGTGCATCAGGGCGTGATGCTTGAGTGTGAGCAGCTCGACGAGCCTGAACTGCAGGAATTGATAGAGAGCTCCACCACCGGCGGGCCGCTAATTGTTCTGGATCAGGTAACCGATCCGCATAACGCAGGTGCCATCCTGCGGTCGGCCGCAGCGTTCGGCGCCTCGGGCGTGGTCATGACGAGGCGTCACAGTCCGCCACTCAATGGAACCCTCGCCAAAGCCGCTTCGGGTGCGCTTGAGTGGGTACCCATCGCCATGGTTCAGAATTTGGCAAAAACTCTGCAGGAACTGAAAGATCAGGGGGCTCTGTTGCTCGGACTCGACAGCGCGGCTCCATCGGGCATTGAGGAGGAGGCATTTTCCGGCCCCGTGGCCATTGTTATGGGTGCCGAGGGCAAGGGCCTGCGCCAGCTTACAGCGGAGACCTGCACGCGCCTTGTCAGCGTCTCGACCGCAGGCACACTGGCAAGCCTCAATGTATCGAACGCCGCAGCCATTGCCCTGCACGTGGCTTTAATGAAGCGCAAGGTGCGTTAAAATAAGAAAACCGGCCCCTCTCAAATGAGGCCGGTTTTAATTTTCTGCAGCTATGATGCCCGGCTTAATGCTCAATGCGCGACCAGACGCGCTTCTTGCCCAGATAGAGCAGCAGCGTGGTCACGAGCAGATACAGCATCACCTGCCAGCCAATTTCCTTGCGCGAGTTGAGCGAAGGATCAGCCGTCCACGACAGGAAGGCTGCCACGTCGCGCGCGTATTGATCGGCCGTCTTGGGGGCAGCGAGCGTGCCATCGGCGCCAGCCGCATAGGGCACAACGCCATCGGCCAGAGGCGGCGTCATGGCGATCTGATTGACAGGAAACACCGTGTTGTAGTTCATGCCGTCGGCGAGTTTGTTGCAGGTGCCGGGCTGGCCATCTTCGCCCGCAACAATGCTGACGCAAAATTCGGCCTTGGAGTCCGTATCGCTGCCCGCTACCAGCTTGCCCTTGTCATCGCGTACATAGGCCGGGGGCTTATCTTTGTAATGCGTCAGAAGGGCGTGAATGTAGTTGGCGCCACCCTCTTGATAACCGGTTCTGATATCTTCCAGCATCGCGGGCAGATGTCCAATCCAAGACCCGTGATATTCGGTGTTGCGGGCCTTGGCCATGACCGAGAGATCTGGCGGTAAAGCCCCACCGAACGCTGCGCGCGCAGCCTTCTCGTTGGCATAGGGACCCAGAATTGGATCGGTGAGCTTGGCATCCCGCTTCACCAGTTTGAAGCCTGTGACCTTGCCGTCCTTGTCTTTCGCTGTGACTGCCGTTTCGCCCGCATCATTGGTCTCGGCGATCTTGTTGGGCCAGTTTGCAGCGAGTGCTTTGACCGCTTCCTCGTTAAACTCGGGGCCGCCCGGCTGCACGAGATTGCGGAAGTAGATGCGGTTCAGTCCATGGCAGTTCGCGCATACTTCCTTATAAACAAGAAAGCCGCGCTGCAGCTGGTTCTTGTCGTAGCGGCCCTTAAATCCCGCAAAGCTCCATTCTTCGCGTTTAATTTGTCCGCCTTCGCTGGCAACTGCAGGAGAGGCGAGTAGAGCCATAACCGGCACCGCAGCCAGCCAGATCGTTTTGCGCATAGTGACGTTTCTCATGGCTTGATCCTCAGCGCTTTTCAGGAGCGGCGGCGGCACCCTTGGGCACCCCAGGAGCCGTGCCCAGGACCGATTCAGAAATCGATTTGGGAAGTGTGCGCGGCGTCTCGATCAGCCCCAAAACCGGCAGGGCGATGAAGAAGAACGCGAAGTAGCAGGCCGTAAAGAACTGCGCCCAGAAAACGTAGGGCTGTTCGGCCGGCTTTGAACCCAGCCA
>JBEBJD010000207.1:0-6631 GCA_040080075.1 Hyphomicrobium sp.
GGAAGTAGAGTTAAGGCGTCTCAGCGGGTGAAAGTGGCACCTATTGAAGTTGATGCGATCTCACCACGCTTACTTACACCGAATCTGCAGAAACCTGTCGTGGATGGCCGCCTCCGCGGCCATGACGGTAATTTTGGATTCACTGGAATTGTGACGGAATACTCATGACACTCAAAACCCGCATCATCCCCTGCCTCGACGTCAAAGATGGCCGTGTCGTCAAGGGAGTTAACTTCGTCAGCCTCATCGACGCGGGTGATCCGGTCGAGGCAGCAAGCGCCTACGACGCAGCGGGCGCTGATGAACTTTGCTTTCTCGATATCACCGCCTCCCACGAAAATCGCGATACCATTTTCGATATCGTCGAGCGCACGGCTTCGCGCTGTTTCATGCCTCTGACAGTCGGCGGAGGCGTGCGCACGGTCGATGACATCCGCAAGCTCCTGGAAGCGGGCGCCGACAAAGTTTCGATCAACACGGCTGCCGTGGAACGGCGCGCATTCGTACTTGAAGCCTCGGAAAAATTCGGATCGCAATGCATTGTCGTCGCCATTGACGCCAAGAAAGTCTCAGCTCCTGGCGAGAAAGACCGCTGGGAAATTTTCACGCACGGCGGACGCAAACCAACCGGTCTCGATGCGATCGAATATGCCAAAGAAGCCGTGGCACTGGGTGCTGGCGAATTGCTGCTGACATCCATGGATCGCGACGGCACCAAAGCCGGATTTGATCTGCCCCTCACACGCGCCATTTCAGACGCCGTTGCCGTGCCGGTCATCGCATCGGGTGGGGTTGGCACGCTCGATCATCTGGTCGATGGCGTGATCAAGGGGCATGCCAGCGCCGTGCTCGCGGCATCTATCTTCCACTTCGGCACCTATACCATTGCTCAGGCCAAGGACCACATGGCCAAGGCCGGCATTCCTGTCCGCCCGGCCTGATTCGCGGCTGGCCAAGGGGTCGTTCCAGCGACGGCTGTTGGGACGCAAACCGAAGTAGACAGGGCAGCTTAAGGCTTAATCTCTTGGCCGTCTGAAAACTGATTGTCAGACCAGCTGTAGGTTTGATCCCAATACGCCACGGGACCGAAGTTGCCTGATTTGGCGAAATGATCGAATCCTAAAATATTGCCCGTTGCGGTCACATTACGCGCGCCATCGCCGCCGTGGCCATTGTCCTTGGCGCCGCCGTAGATCACCCAGCCGCCGCCCGCCAGATAGTTGTCGCGAATAGCGATATCGCTACCGGCGTTATAAATGCAGCTCGTTTGCGGGTTCACATTCTGAATGCGATTGCGCTCGATAGCGATGCCGCGCGCTTGCGGGGCCATCTGAATGGCATCGTTATGCGAGCCCTCGCGCGCCACCAGACCATCGATCAAATTTTCGGTCATGGTGATGTTCGCCGAGTCGGCATGAATGCCATCGCCAGCCAGAGTGATATGCGAGCGATAGATTTGCGCTGGTCCGCCGCGCAACAGCAATCCTGTTGCCACTTCAAAAGTGGGGCCATCGAACATGAAGGAGCCGCCAATGCGGGACCACAAAACATAGAGAGGTCCCGAGCCCGGCCGGGTGTGGATCGCCCAATGACCACCGGCCAGGACGTGGACGTTGACGCCGCGCAGAACGACGGGGAGTGGCGTATAAATATCCAAAGCCGTTTGGATGGTGACGTTTTCGATCAGCAAATGCGGGCCGGGAACGATTAATCCATCGTAAGAAGCGGAATTGGCAATGAGGCGGGCATAGTTTGGCACCAGCCCCGCTTTGATTTCACCGCCGTCAAATGCTGGTGCACGTTCGTCAAGTTTGTAGCCGCCCGCGATTGGCCCAACGGCCGTTTTGGTGATATCAATTCCGTGGGTAATGCCATGAATCAGCGAGCCCTCTTCAGCACGGCCGGGTGAGGAACATCCGATACCAGTAGCTGTAACCAGTAGCGCCATCAATGCCAACGCCCTCACACCGTCTTCTCCTTGAACCGGCAAAGATCGCGGATCAGACAGCGCCCGCATTCGGGCTTGCGCGCCTTGCATAAATACCGCCCATGTAAGATCAGCCAGTGGTGCGCGTGCAGGCCAAAACGCTTAGGGATGACGCGCATCAAATCGTCTTCAACAGCCAGTGGCGTCCGGCCGGCCGACAGGCCAATGCGATTGGACACACGCAGCACATGCGTATCGACCGCCATGGTGGGATGGCCAAAAGCCATATTCATGACCACATTCGCCGTCTTGCGGCCAACTCCGGGAAGCGCCTCCAAGGCATCGCGGTCTTCAGGCACCTCGCCGCCGTGGCGCTCGATCAGGCGCCGCGACAGGGCGATGACATTTTTGGCCTTATTGCGAAACAAGCCGATGGTCTTGACGTACTCACGCACCTTGTCTTCGCCCAGCGCCACCATTTTGGCTGGCGTATCGGCGGCCTTGAACAACGCTCGCGTGGCTTTGTTAACCCCCGCATCCGTCGCCTGTGCCGACAACACAACCGCAACAAGAAGCGTATAGGCGTTGACGTGCTCCAGCTCCCCCTTGGGCTCGGGGCAGGCTTTTTCGAAGCGGCTGAAGATCTCTTCCACAACGGCTGCCGTAAACTTACGCGCACTGCCCGATGATTTTGCTTTGCGGGCCGCCGGGCTGTGCTTAATCTTGGAAGGGCTGGTCATGAACTTGGGATCGAGGACTTTGGATCTGGCCGGGACGGCAAGTTGAGGACTGAGCATGGGTACACAAACTCACAATGACGTATCGGGAGCGAGTGCGCCAGACAGCAGCGGCACAGAACCCAGCGCCAATGCTTTTCGCGCCGTCTTGCATCCACATCGCTCGCTGAGCCAAAAGGGTTTCCTGATTCTGATGCTGTTCTTAGGCGGCGTCAGTTTCATTACTGGCGTTGCCTTTTGGATGATGGGCGCATGGCCGGTATTTGGATTTTTTGGGCTCGACGTTCTCGCGGTCTATGTCGCGTTCAAGATCAATTACCGCGATGGGCTCGCCCATGAAGTTGTCGAGCTCACACCGGATATCTTGAAGCTCACGCGCGTCAGCCCAACGGGCCATGAGCGCAGTTTCGATTTCAATCCTTACTGGGTACGGGTGCGGCTGGCAGAATGGCCCGACGGCCGCACCAATCTGAGTTTGGCTACGCACGGGCGAAACTTTGAATTCGGCAGTCTCCTCAACCATGACGAGCGGCGCGAATTTGCAAAAGTTCTGGAACGGGCATTGAGTGTGGCTCGCGGCGGTATGGCGGGCTTTTCACAGGCCGTGACCTAACTCATAACAAGGGAGTAGCAACAGCACCATGCCCGCGCACCCCTTCAACTTCGAGGCCCTCGACGAACGCGGCACCGCAACGCAATCGTTTGCGGCGGGCGAAAAGATCTTTCTGCAAGATGACGCCGCCACTTGCCTTTACGTTGTCCGCAGCGGCAAGGTTCAAATCATCACTTACGGCACGGTTCTGGAAAACATTGGCCCCGGCGGCGTTTTCGGTGAAATGGCCATGATCGATGGAGCGCCACGCAGCGCGGCAGCTTTGGCCGCCGAGACAACCGAGGTTATGGCTGTCGACCGCGAGACTTTTCTCTATCTTATTCAAAGAGATCCAGAGTTTGCCCTGCGCATCATGAAGGTTCTGGCCAACCGTATCCGGCGTATGAATTCCAACCTTTAGCGGCCCAACGCAACGTGCTGCGGCGGGTTGAACCCATTCTGTTGAAATTGAACGATGTTTTTCGACGCAGCCCCCTCGCGCTCGGGCCCAACTCCTGTATAAGGGCGCAACTCGCGCGGGTACCCCTAAGGGGCCGCGCGTGTTTTCTTGCGACCCTGCTGGACGACATCCCGGCCGTGGCCGCCCCGCCGTTTCGATCCATCGAGCGGCACCCACTTTAACTCGAAAGGAGTTCCCGATGTCGCTTATCCATCCCGTCCGCAAGGCGGCGAAGACGTCTGTTATCAAAGCCAACGCCACCAAGCCCAACGATACCGGTTCGCCGGAAGTGCAGATTGCGATCCTCACTGAACGCATCAATCACCTGACCGAGCACTTCAAGACCCACAAGAAAGACAACCACTCGCGCCGTGGCCTCTTGAAAATGGTCAGCCAGCGCCGTCAGTTGCTCGACTATGTAAAGGGCAAAGACCAGCCTCGCTACCAGAAGATCATCGAAAAGAACGGCATCCGCCGTTAAGCGCGGCAGGTGCCTGACACTCTGACTGGCCGTTGGTGTCTGTCATTCCGGGTCAGACAAGTGACAGCGGCGCTATCCTTGTCAGCACACCACTCCACGTTCTGACCACGGTGTCTGACCCGGAATGTCAGACACCGCCTTGTTAGTTTAGCTGCAAATTACCCAAACGGCGTCTGTTCCGGAATGACAGACACCGCCCG
This sequence comes from Hyphomicrobium sp., assembly GCA_040080075.1. GTDB lineage: Bacteria > Pseudomonadota > Alphaproteobacteria > Rhizobiales > Hyphomicrobiaceae > JANNFX01. The sequence continues at coordinate 4,398 of JBEBJD010000207.1, forward strand.
TCCGTCCGAGAAAAGCAAAAAGCGAAAGACGAAAAACATGTTCGATATCCATCGTGTTGAAATTGAATGGGGTGGCCGCAAGCTGAAGCTTGAGACCGGCCGCATCGCCCGCCAGGCCGACGCATCCGTGTTGGCGCAATATGGCGAAACGACAGTGCTGGCCAACGTTGTTGGAGCCAAGTCGGCAAAGCCTGGCATTGATTTCTTTCCCCTCACCGTCAACTACCAGGAACGCACCTACGCTGCGGGCAAGATCCCTGGCGGCTATTTCAAGCGCGAAGGCCGCCCTTCTGAAAAGGAAACGCTGACCTCGCGCCTCATCGACCGCCCGATCCGCCCGTTGTTCGTCGAGGGCTTCAAGAACGAAGTGCAGGTAGTCGTCACTGTTCTCAGCCACGACCTTGAAAACGATCCCGACATCCTCGGCATGGTGGCGGCCTCTGCCGCCCTCACACTTTCCGGCCTGCCGTTCCTCGGACCCATCGCTGCGGCCCGCGTTGGCGTCATCGGCGGCGAGTTCGTCTTGAACCCGATGGTTGAAGAGATGAAGGAAAGCGCTCTCGATCTCGTCGTTGCCGGCACCCACGACGCCGTCATGATGGTTGAATCGGAAGCTAAGGAGCTCTCTGAAAAGCAGATGCTCGAAGCCGTGATGTTCGGCCACAAGCACATGCAGCCTGTCATCCAGGCCATTATCAAACTGGCTGAAAAAGCGGCCAAGGAACCTTGGGACATTAAGCTTCCCGACGGCGCCAAGTATGCAGCCCAGGTCAAGAAGATTGCCGAAGCCGACCTTAAAACCGCTTTTTCGACCAAGGAAAAGGCCAAGCGCAACGACCTCGTTTCCGCAACCAAGAAGAAGGTAATCGAAGGGATCCAAATCCCCGGCGACGATGCCACCGAAAAGGTTCTCCTGATCGGCGCCTTCAAGGCGCTTGAAATGGAAATCATGCGCGGCGACGTCCTTAAGACCAAGCGCCGCATCGATGGCCGCGATCTGACAACTGTGCGTCCGATCATTTCCGAAGTGCACATTCTGCCACGCACGCACGGTTCAGCACTGTTCACACGCGGCGAAACGCAGGCGATGGTCGTCGCGACGCTCGGCACCGGCGAAGACGAACAGTATGTCGACAGCCTGGAAGGCACCAAGAAAGAGCGCTTTCTGCTGCACTACAACTTCCCGCCCTACTCGGTTGGCGAAACGGGCCGCATGGGCTCGCCAGGGCGCCGCGAAATCGGCCACGGCAAGCTCGCATGGCGCGCTGTGCGTCCGCTGCTGCCCAAGCAGGACGAGTTCCCCTACACATTGCGCGTTGTCTCGGAAATCACCGAGAGCAACGGCTCTTCGTCGATGGCAACCGTGTGCGGCACCTCGCTCGCCCTCATGGACGCCGGCGTTCCATTGAAGAGCCCGGTAGCCGGTATTGCCATGGGCCTCATCAAGGAAGGCAAGGACTTCGCCGTTCTCTCGGACATTCTGGGCGACGAAGACCACCTCGGCGACATGGACTTCAAGGTGGCGGGCACTGCCAATGGCGTGACCGCACTGCAGATGGACATCAAGATCACCGGTATCACCGAAGAGATCATGCGCGTCGCGCTCGATCAGGCGAACCACGGCCGCATGCACATCCTGGGCGAGATGGCCAAGGCTCTGACGGGCGCGCGTGAAGAGCTTGGCGAACACGCTCCTCGCATCGAGACGATCAAGATTCCGACCGACAAGATCCGTGAAGTGATCGGTTCGGGCGGCTCGGTCATCCGCGAGATCGTGGCTGAAAGCGGCGCCAAGATCGATATCGACGACGATGGCACTGTGAAGATAGCCAGCGCCAACCGCGAATCGATTGAAAAGGCTCTGGCCCGCATCCGTGGCATCACATCGGAACCCGAAGTCGGCACCATCTACAAGGGCAAGGTCGTCAAGATCATGGAGTTCGGCGCCTTCGTGAACTTCTTTGGTCCGAAGGATGGCCTCGTTCACATCTCGCAGCTCACCAATGGCCGGCCTGAAACAGTCGGAGAAGTCGTCAAGGAGGGCCAGGAAGTTTACGTCAAGCTTCTGGGCTTTGACGACCGCGGCAAGGTGCGTCTGTCGATGAAGATCGTCGACCAGACGACGGGTCAGGAAATTCCGCGCGCTGAAGGCGAACCGGAAGAAACTTTCAGTGCCGAACGTCCACCCCGCCGCGATGGCCCGGGTGGCCGTGGCGGACCGCGCGGTCCGCGCC
>JBEBJD010000065.1:0-6623 GCA_040080075.1 Hyphomicrobium sp.
CTCATCCCGCATCACTCGGGGGCGCTGTCATGAGGCGTCTTGATAGTGCGATGCGGGCCGAAGTTCAGAAGGCCTAACCACGCGGCCAACGCAGCCAACCCTTCTGCATTGTATTGTATTCTGCAGTGATGCAGAACCCGGGATTGTCCCCGGCTAGTGTAGCGGCTCTGACGTTTGGTCCCCGTTCTCGGCAGGCACCGTCACCAAACGTCAGAGCCAAAAGCTACACTAGAAACATTGGCTTGCTAGTGTTCCTTTGGGCGCCGGCATTTGCTCTCGACCCTGCCGCGTGGGGAAGCAAATGCCGGCGCCGGAACACTAGCGGCGGTACAGTGGGGCAGGGGTAAAAGCTCAGACCCCCTGTTAAAAACTTCGATCTGCGGGGCGCCGTGGCGCCGGCTTCACTACCACTCGGTCTACCGAGGTGCTTCCGCGCCCCGCTCCCCGTGTTGCCTTGCGCCAACCGACTGCCCTCCGGGCAGCCGGCCGGTTGGCGCGTTTGCGGCGGCTTGGCCGGTGCTCGCGTTTGCGGCGGCTTGGCAGGTGCTCCGCGCATGGCGGCCGGCTCTCCGGAGGAGAGTCGCCATGCGCAAATAACAAAGAGCCGGGCGCGACCACTTGGGAGTCCCCTTGCGGGAGTGCTCGCGTTTGCGGCGGCTTGGCCGGTGCTCGCTACCTTCTCAATACCGCCTGCAAATTAGGCAGAACTGCTCGGAGCCGCTCAACCTTGAGGCGGTACATGAGGCAGCAATGGGAGGTATCAAGGCCCAGACATTGACCTCCCCGAAACTGCTCAAGGAGTTGGGCTAACCGGGATAGACTTGGCACGGACTTTGATTTCAATTGGGACACTTACTAATAATCGCGAACCCGGCAAAGTGGCGCCATGGATGACGAACGCAATATCGATGGCTACACCGTCGCCTACGAGCGCGAGGAAATTCAGTTCCCCGTCTATTTCGTTTTGTGCCTCGGCATCGGCATGCTGGCTTGGGCGTTTTCAAAGGCGAACCCGATTGCCTTCACGCTCGGCTCGATGGCGGCGGGTTTTGCCTTGCACAATTATCCGCTGCTCGAAACCGGGCGCCCGCGCCTGGGAGCGGGGCAGTACGGCTTCTTTATTGAAGGGCTGGGTGTCATAGCGTGGCGGGCCATCAAGGACATTGAATTGGTCGCGGTGTCATCGCGCGGCGCCGTCGATCAGGAATTGCGCATTACCCTGTCGACGCCGGTTGGCAGCGCACTCATTGCCGACTGGCGGCGGAGGCCCGTGCACCGGTGGCTGATGCGGCTCCCGTGGTCGATGCGCGGTGGTGCGATCTGCATTCCCCTTGAGATCTTCGACCGCCCGCCCGGCGAAATCCATCACAACATCAAAAGACTTTGGCGGTTCTTCCAGGCCTGAAAGTTTGCAGCACCACGAGCCGCCGTACATCACCTCAAAAACGACAACGCCCGGCGACCGGCCGATACCTGCCTTGGCCTACCGGGCGTTATCTTGTGGCTGTATCTCTGTTGCCTTCGATCGACCACCCCGGCGCAAAGCGCGCACACAGATCTATATCTCAAATTCCATCAGTCCGCCTGCGCCATATCGTGAATAGTATTTCCCACCAAAGGGTTGGTTAATTTGTGGGGGCGCGCGCATCGAGATAGAAATCGAGTTCGTCGTCGATGTTGCTGGCGGCCTGGCGCCAGTCACCTGGCGCGTGGCGGGGCGAGATCTTGCCCGGCATACTGTTGAGTGAAGTCACTTGTTCCCGCGGCCTGAAGTGATCGCTGCCAAGCGGCTTCGAAAACACACACAGCCGCGAGGCCAGCACCTGCAATTCGCCCAGAATATTGCTGCGTCTTTCCTCGTGAGCGGCCGTCACTTGGCGGACCTCGGTCAGCAGCTGCTGATCGACTTGGCCTAGAGCCTCGGCAAGTGCGCGCAGCAAGACCTGCTCGTTTTGAGCGTTCTCGGTGAGACGTGCGCGCATCTCTTCGATTTGCTGGTTGAGTTGAAAATCGGGCTTGGTCATGGAGTACCTCGTGTCTGCGATCGAAAAAAGAAACCGAATCACTAGTGCAAAAGGTCTCGCGATTTCGCGACCGAAATACGGTCATCAAGCGTCAGCCTGACGGCGAAGGGTGTCCCGCGCCATTGATCGTAGTTACGCCTACAATAGCCATCGGGCAAAAATATCCGTCATCGCATGATTATTGCAGGTCGCGAGCATTTCCATGGATGGATCTGAGTTCAGCGAAACTGACTTTGACGCTGATCTGACGGGCATGTTCGTTGCCGGTGGTTTCATCATCGGCGCAAATGTTGTCTTCGTTGGCATTTCAGGCAAGTGGATTGATGTGATGCCGTCTCTGTTTTGACGAGCCATTCAGCTCAGACCGGCAATGCCAGTTTGCCCTCATAACGAACGGCCCACGCATCGCCCTTACCCTTGGCCGATGAGCGTTCGCCCGAAGGTGGCGTGATGTCCCCAATGATGACAGCGGCTTCCCCAGCCGCTTGCAGGGCCTCCACCACTGCGCCGGCCTTATCGCGTGCCGCAACTACGATCATGCCGATCCCGGTGTTGAAGGTGCGCAGCAGTTCCGCGTCATCGAGGCGTCCAGCTTTGGCCAGCCAGCCGAATACGGGCGGGACTTTGATCAGGGACAGTTCGATGCGGGCTGCCACTGTGTTAGGCAAAACACGAGGCAAATTTTCGCTCACACCGCCGCCGGTGATGTGCGAAAGGCCCTTGATGGCGCCATGGGCTCCGCCGCCCGTTGCTTTGAGCGCCGCCAGCAATGGCTTCACATAGATGCGTGTCGGCTGCAAAAGCTCTTCGCCCAATGAACGGCCAGAATCCCAGGGCGCGGCGTGGTGCCAATCGAGTTTTTCTTCCAATACCAAACGGCGCACCAGCGAGTAACCGTTGGAATGAACGCCCGATGATGGCAGTCCAATCAGCACATCGCCCGGCATGATATCTGTCCGGGGCAGAATTTCGCCGCGTTCCACGGCACCGACGGCAAATCCGGCTAAGTCGTAGTCGCCACGTGCATACATGCCGGGCATTTCGGCCGTTTCTCCGCCAATCAGCGCGCAACCGGCCTGGCGGCAACCATCGGCAATACCGGCGATGACACTCTTGGCGGTCGCAACGTCGAGCGTGCCGGTGGCAAAGTAGTCGAGAAAGAACAGCGGCTCGGCGCCCTGGACCACGAGATCGTTGACGCACATAGCCACCAGATCAATGCCGATAGTGGCGTGATGCCCGGTTTCGATGGCGATCTTGAGTTTTGTGCCGACGCCGTCGTTGGCGGCGACAAGAATGGGGTCCTTGAAGCCCGCTGCCTTCAGGTCGAACAAGCCGCCAAATCCGCCTAGATCGGCATCGGCGCCAGCGCGGCGCGTGGCTCTCACCATCGGCTTGATGGCTTCGACCAGACTGTTGCCGGCATCGATGTCGACCCCGGAATCGCGGTAAGTGATGGGAGCGCTGCCGGATTTGGCGGGGGTGTCGGGGGTATTGGCCATATCGCCTCGCCGGGCGGACCCGGATCAGTTGAAAAAGTTGAGTAAAGCCGGGCAGCGGCTGGAATAATGGAACGGATCGGTGCCGGACGCACTTTTGCCCGATTGCTCAACGGTGATGAGGCGTCCTATCAGCTGACACGAGGCTCGGCAACCTGTGGTCCCCGCCTTTAGAGGGTGTATTAGACTGTCCAAATGATCCAAGGGGTGAGCAAGGGGTGAGAATGACGATTTTTCCGGTATTGTCGCGCCTGAAGGGGCTGGGGCTTATCTTTGGAGTACTGGTCACGGCCACCGTAAGCACCCTGGCGGCTGCACCGGGCGATAAAGTTTTTACGGTAGCCAATTATCCGGTCGAAGCCGAGGCGGCCAATGCCGTTGCTGCCAAAGACAAAGCGCTGGCCGAGGGACAGGATGCGGCATTCCGCTCGCTCCTGAAGCGATTGGTGCCGGTAACGGCATACAACCAGTTGGCCCGGCTCAAGGGCATGAGTACCGCAGATCTGGTGGATGGCGTACGCTCGCGCTCAGAGCAAAATTCGCCCACGCGCTATATCGCGGCCTTCGATTTCGCATTTCAAGCCGATGCAGTGCGCGAAGTCTTGAGCCGGGAGGGAGTACCGTTCGTTGCCGAGCAGGCGCCCGAAGTAGTGGTCATACCGTTGATGCGCCAGTCCGGCGCGGGCGCTACCCCGGCGCCATCTTTTACGCCCGCAACGCCAGCGTGGTCGAATGCGTGGAAGGGGCTTGATCTCGAGAACTCGGTAAGTCCTGGGCGCTTATCGGTATTAAAGCCCGAAATTCATCCCGATACAGTGGCCATGATGCTGAGCGGCGATGGTAGCGCCGATCGCATTGTCGAGGGTGAATACAAGACGGCTCTGGTCGTTCTTGCCGTGGCGGAGATCGACGCCGCCACCAAGCAAGTGCATGTCACGCTTGCCGGGCACGATGCCGCCGGACCCTTCTCATGGAAGCGCAGTTACCGGGCAAGCGATGGCGACACGGGTTACGCCATGGAATTGGCAAGTGTCGTCAGTCTGGGCGTTCTTGAAGGCCGATGGAAAGCACTGAAAAGCGGCGGGACCGGAGTCGGTGGCTTCGGCCAGGATGTCGAGATCGACGTGGTGTTTGAAAGCCAGGACCAGTGGAACGATATTCGCGGCCGGGTGCTGGACCTTCAGGGCGTCGATGATGTGCGAGTGGGGACAATTTCGGCCCGCAATGCGCAAATGGGCCTCAAGTACCCTGGAGGCGGGCCGGCGCTGGCCAGCACTCTGGCGCAACAGGGCCTGACGCTGAGCCAGACCGGCGGGCAGTGGCAGTTGCGCGCGGCGTATTAAATGCAAGCAATATCATATAGTTACAATATATCAGTAGCGCTACTGTTGGGAGTAAAGTGCATTCGGGCAGCGTGGCCGCGGCCTGCTACTCCGGTAAATATGCAAGAATTTCATGCCGTAAGCGGAAATTGTTGGCAGGCAAGTCTCGACGAAAGCAGGGCAGACCACATAAGGTCAGGCGGCCTAGGGCATGGTCCTGGGCCGGGGATCGCTCGCCTGCCCCGGTGTCCGGGAGCCATTAGAGACAGCGCTTGACGATTCCAAACTTCATTACGCTGGGCCGGGTTATCCTTGTGCCGGTTATTTTCTACCTGCTGGTTTCCAATGAGACCAAAGCAGCATTTTTTATTTTTGTTCTCGCTGGCATCTCCGACGGCGTCGACGGATATCTCGCCAAGCGTTTTGGCTGGGAGTCGGAGCTGGGCGCCTATCTCGATCCTATGGCCGATAAGCTGCTCTTGGTCAGCATGTTTGCGGCTCTGGGCGTGCAGGGTCTGTTACCTGTCTGGCTGGTGATCGCAGTCGTTTCGCGCGATATCCTGATCGTATTGGGCGTGGTGCTGGCGTGGGTGTTGGGGCAACCGGTGCCGATCCACCCGCTCATGATCAGCAAGGCTAACACGACGGCGCAAATCGTTCTCGCGGCAACGATTTTGGCCGATGAGGGATTTGGCTTGGGTCAGGGGTATCTCCGGTCCGTACTGGTCTGGGTCACAGGGGCCTTCACGCTGGCTTCTCTCGCCGCCTATACCAATGCCTGGATCCGGCATATGTCAGGGTATAAACCAGACGCCAGCACTCCAGCATCGCATCACTAGTACCTGGAATGCCTTCTAGAAGGTGCGGCGAAACAGGACGGCATCCCGGAGACAGGACCCTTGCCCTAATTTCCTAAGGGGCCCTAATTTCCTAAGGGGTTGGGCTGAATGCCGGGATAAGCGATGCAAACAGCGGAGAAAGTCATGCGCATTGAGAGGCAGGTCATATTCTGGATCGCGGCGGCTGTGATCTGCTTGATGGCGCTCAGTCTGTTGAAGGACGTGCTGCTGCCCTTCATTGCGGGCATCGTCATTGCGTACTCTCTGAGCCCGCTTGCTGACCGGCTGACGGCGGGTGGTCTCAACAGGACTGCTGCCTCGGCGCTGCTGGTTGGTTTAGGAGCGGCTGTCTTGATCACACTTTCGGTGCTGTTGCTGCCGCTCGTTGCTGATCAGGCCGAGCAATTGGCGTCTTCACTGCCAGCCAATGCCGAGCGGCTATACGGGCTGACAGAGACGTTCTTGCGCGAAAGGTTCGGCGTTGAGTTACCAGCCTTCAAAGCCGGGTTGTCGCAAACAGGCGATGCGATTGCCGGCAATTGGGCGTGGCTTGCTAACTGGCTGGCCTCATCCGTCTGGAGCGGGGGGCGGGCGCTATTTAATTTTGTTTCTTTGATGCTGGTTACGCCGCTGGTCGTGTTTTATCTGCTCGTCGACTGGCATCCGATGCTGGCAAAAATCGATGGTTGGCTGCCGCGCGATCACGCCAATACCATTCGTAATCTGGCAACAGAAGTAAACGATGCCATCGCCGCATTTGTGCGCGGGCAAGGTGCGGTGTGCATCATCCTGGGCGCGTTCTATGCGGTGGCGCTGACGCTGCTGGGCCTCGACTATGGATTGCTCGTCGGACTTGTCACGGGCGTTCTGGCGTTCGTTCCATTTGTAGGCTGGGCCCTGGGTTTTATCGTTTCGGGGGCTCTGGCTGTGGTGCAGTTC
>JBEBJD010000316.1:0-6620 GCA_040080075.1 Hyphomicrobium sp.
TGGCCAAGATGCTGAAAGAGGGCGGCAACCTGTTGTTGCTGGATGAACCGACAAACGATCTTGACACCGAAACGCTGGGCGCGCTTGAAGCGGCGCTTGAGGATTTCCCCGGCTGCGCCGTCGTCATCTCGCATGACCGCTTCTTCCTCGACCGTCTCGCAACCCACATCCTCTCGTTCGAGGGCGACAGTCATGTCGAATGGTTTGAAGGCAACTTCGCCGATTACGAGGAAGACAAGAAGCGCCGCCTCGGCGACGCCGCCGTTGAGCCCCACCGCGTCAAGTTTAAGAAGTTTGAGAGGAAGTAGGGGCGGGGTGAGTGTGGCACCGGGGCAGCATATTGTGCTAGACTTCATGTGAAGGAGCCATGTCATGGATACCGTCGATATCACCCATGCCAAAGAACATTTGGAAGAACTTACCGAGCGTGCAAAGCGCGGGGAGGAGGTTTCCTTTGGTGTTCCCGGGCAGGGCACATTTAAAATCTCTTACGTTGGCGCTGATGTTGCTGCGCCGCGCAGGCCCGTACTCGGTCAATGGAAGGGTAAGTTAACTGTGCCCCAGCGGCTTTTTGAACCGCTCAACAATGACGAACTGGTTTGGTTGTCCGGAGCGACTAGTCTTTGAAGCTACTGCTGGACACACATATTTTGTTTTGGTGGCTTGTCAACGACGACAAGCTGCCAGAAAGAATTCGAACCCGGATTCAAGACGAGGCTGAGGCAAGTTACGTCAGTGCAGTGACTGGTTGGGAAATCGCGATCAAGGTCAAGATTGGAAAATGGCCGGAAGCAGCAAACCTGCTCCCTGGAATGAGCGAAAAGATTTTAGCAGCAGGATTTGAGATGCTGCCATTGACAGTGGCACAGGCAGAGAAAGCTGGCTCGTTCGACCTCATTCATCGCGATCCCTTTGACAGGCTGTTGGCCGCTCAGGCACTCGATTTAGGATTGGTTGTGGCAACTGTAGACCCTGCACTTGCGATGCTTGGGTGTGAGGTGGTTCAATGCTGATGAAAAATGGGCCGCTCTATTTCGAGAGGCGGTCCGCCATCACTCTTTTGTAAACAGGGATGAGTCGTAGCCTTGCACGGCGCGCTTCACCTTACCGATTAAGCGCCACCACTAGCGACTTCGGATTGCCGCCATTTTCGGAGATGTAGTTCTGGAACAGCGTATTCAGGAACGATGTCATCTCAAAGCCGATGATCTCGGCATCGCGGACCTTGTAAACGCTGCCGCGGCGCACGAGCCGCCAGCGAACATCATAGGTCGATCCGTCGCGCAACGTCACCCGGCTGTCGACCATGGCGCCACTCGCGCTTTCGGTCGATTGCCCAACCATGATGGCCTTGGCGACAGGATATTTGGGTGCTTCCTTGGAAGCGTAGCGTGCGATCCAGTTGACCATGCCGTTGAAGTAGGCGGGGCGGTCGGATTTGGGCAGGCTGGCCGCATAAGAACCGAGTGCCGATAGCCCGATTGAGGGAACATCGGCATTGCTGCGAATGGCTGTTGCGAAGGCCGTGGCCGAACCCGCTCCGCTACGCGAGGCTGCGATGAGCTCGTTGGCGACGCGCTGCATGTAAGCTGCGGGCGTCTCAGCCTGAGCAGTCTGGACCCCACACATTGACACAAATGCGAGAGTCAGAAGGGACCAAACAGTGAACCGAAAAGGCCCCCGGCGCGCATACTCAACAACGGTCGGCATCGAAAAACTCCAGGCTCAACAATTCGCCAGTTATGATATTTCTCACCCGGTCAAAGCCCGGGTCAACGACTATCTGCAGCGCAATTGCGCCGATCAAAGGGCGCTCTCGGGTGTACTAACACCACGGACTGGTGGCGGCGTCAAAGGCTCTGCAAAATGGGGCCGTTCACAGACCCGGTTGCGGGATGGCAACGACCGCCTGTGGGCGCTGCCAACCAATTGCTGGGAAACGGAATTTGTAGAGTTCTTTGGACGGCACCTCGGGGCACAGCAACAGGTTGCAGGCGCGGTCAATTTCCGACTGGGCAAAACGAGGGGCAATGGCGAGAAGTACGGAACGTTCGCGGTCAGGATGCACCAAAACCAGTTCATGGCGGACTCCAGACAGAGACGTGCGGACGTTATGGGCGACGCCCCTATAATCAGTTAGGGGAGCCTGCCAGTCTTGGTTGCGAAAAAGGCTGCTGTCAGAGACGAAGACGCGGTCGGATTCGATACGCACGGTGCGCATGCGTGCCAACGATTCAGCAAGCCGTTTCAGAGGCCAAGCAAAGAGCAACGTCCAAAAGGCTAGGCCAATGGCGAGCTGAATGGCGGCGCCCGGTCGTGCATTGAGGCTGGCCCGGAAAGCGTCGCTATTGGCGAGGCGCTCGGCAACCAACAGGAAAGGCACCAGAAGGGCGATCGCCGACGGTAGCATGATGGCGAGTTTAATCAGTGATGCCGGCTGGGAGCTGTTTTGCAGGCTGCGGTGTGGAAGCTGTTCGGGGAGCTGGGCTGGAAAAACCGTCTCAACACTCGCTAGTCGCATTACAAACGCCCCTTTTGAAATTGCCGTCAGATTTAACAGAACGCGACCATACCGATTTGTGCTTAGCGAGCGGTTAAACCGCGGTTCAAACCGGGTGGGCTGTTGTCATCTTTGAGAATTCAACAAGGCTACTTGACATATAAACATATCTTTATATGTTGTCCAGCATGATCCCCTTGAACACAGCTCTGCGCCCTGTCGAACTGGTATCGGCCCTCAAGTCCGCTGCCGAGCCGACGCGGCTGCGCATTCTGATGCTGCTCTCGCAGGGCGAATTAAGCGTCAAAGATTTGACCGTGATCCTGGGTCAGAGCCAGCCGCGCATCAGCCGCCATCTGAAGCTTTTGGCTGAGGCTGGGCTGACCGAGCGCTTTCGCGACGGCAGCTGGGCCTATTTTCATGTTTCGGATCGCACCGACGGAGGCCGGCTTGCGCGGTCGCTAATTGCCGCCGTCGATCCCAACGACCAAGCCATAGGGCGTGATCGCGTCCGGGCCGAGAACTTAAAACTGGAGCGCGCAGCTGCTGCACAGGAATACTTCCGGCAGCACGCGCAGGAGTGGGACCGCATCCGGGCGCTCTACGTGGCGGAAGGCGATGTCGAGAGCGCCATGCTCGATGCCATGGGACCGGGTCCATTTGGCCTGTTGCTGGATCTTGGTACAGGTACGGGCCGCATACTGGAATTATTTGCAGGCCGCTATGCGCGAGGACTTGGTCTCGACGTCAATCAGTCGATGCTGGCTTACGCACGCAATAAGCTTACGGCCGCGGGTCTTGAAAGTGCCCAGGTCCGCCATGGCGACCTTTATGCCCTTGCATTGCAAGATCACAGCGCCGACGCCGTGGTCATGCATCAAGTGCTGCACTATCTGACTGAACCGGCGCATGCGTTGCGTGAAGCAGCGCGGGTCCTGGCGCCAGGCGGGCGTTTGTTGATAGCCGATTTTGCACCTCATGATGTGGAGTCATTGCGTGACCAGCACGCCCACACCCGCCTTGGTCTCGCGAACAGTCAAGTTGAACAATGGGCCTCTGATGCAGGGTTGAATATCGTTTTGCATCGCGAACTGCAGCCTGCCGTGGGCAACAGGGCGCAGAAATTGACTGTTTCACTATGGATAGCAGAGCAACCGCTTCGAGCTGTAACAGCCGGGAGCCGCCTGCGCGCAAATTTGGAAAGGATTCCGTGATGGCAGGATCAGGCGAACGCAAGAGCCGTCTATTGGGATCGGGCGATATCTCTGTGTCGTTCGAGTTCTTTCCGCCCAAGACGGAGAAGATGGAAGAAACGCTTTGGCAGTCGGTCGAGCGATTGGGGCCGCTGCGGCCTGAGTTTGTATCCGTCACCTATGGGGCAGGCGGGTCAACGCGCGAGAGGACACACAATACGGTCGCACGAATTGTGCGCGAGACGGGATTGAAGCCAGCGGCGCACCTCACGTGTGTCAACGCCACCAAAGAGGAAGTCGATGAAGTTGCGCGCGCCTACTGGGCGGCGGGTGTGCGCCATGTCGTGGCTCTGCGGGGCGATCCGGCGGAAGGGCCCGGCACCGCCTATCGTCCGCATCCGGGCGGCTATTCAAACGCGGCCGATCTTGTTGCCGGCTTGAAAAAGATCGCAGACTTTGAGATCTCAGTCGCGGGCTATCCAGAAAAGCATCCCGAAAGCGCCAGCTCGGATGCGGATATCGACAACCTCAAGGCCAAAGTTGACGCGGGCGCGGACCGGGTCATCACTCAGTTTGGCTTCGACAATTCGCACTACTTGCGCTTTTTGGAGCGTGCGCGTGCAGCAGGTATCTGGGTGCCGATCATGCCAGGTATTGTTCCCATTCATAATTTCAAGCAGGTCGCAGGATTTGCGGCGCGCGCGGGGGCCACCATGCCATCATGGCTTGCGCGGCGTTTCGAAGGCCTCGAAAACGACCCCGCGACAACGCACCTCGTGGCCGCAGCTGTGGCGACAGAGCAAGCGATGGATCTCGTCGATGAAGGGGTGAAGAAGTTCCACTTCTACACACTCAATCGCGCCGATCTCGTTTATGCGATCTGCCATCTGTTGGGATTGCGTCCGGTGAAAACCGCAACGCCGGCCGCAGCGGATGCCGCGTAGGAATACCCCGTTATCCCGGCACATGATGGGATGATGGCCAAGTGCACAAAAATTCACCGGGGCGAAGACCAATGAAAAAAATCGCAAGCTGGGCCGCACTGGAAAAGGCCGCATCGGAGCGAATCCTAATCATCGACGGTGCCATGGGCACCATGATCCAAAGGCATAAGCCAACGGAGGAAACCTATCGCGGCACGCGCTTCGCCAATTGGAAGCAGGACGTCAAAGGCAACAATGAGTTGTTGTCGCTGACGCAACCTCAGATCATTCAGGATATCCACGAGCAGTATTTTGCCGCTGGCGCCGACATTGCCGAGACCAATACGTTCGGAGCGCAAGTCATTTCGCAAGCCGACTACGGCATGCAGGAGCTCGCCTATGAAATGAACGTTGAGAGTGCCCGCCTCGCGCGCAAGGCGGCTGATAAGTTCACCAAGCTCACACCAGAGAAGCCGCGCTTTGTTGCGGGCGCAGTAGGGCCCACCAATAGGACCGCGTCGATTTCACCGCAGGTCAACGATCCCGGCTTCCGCAATGTCACGTTCGATGAACTCCGGCTAGCGTACAAGGAGCAAGTCAAGGGCCTGATTGATGGCGGTTCTGACATCATATTGATCGAGACCATCTTCGATACGCTTAATGCCAAGGCGGCGGGCTTCGCGACCCTTGAAGTGTTTGAGGAAATGGATATCGAGCTGCCGTTGATGATTTCAGGCACCATCACGGACCGCTCGGGGCGCACGCTTTCGGGTCAGACGGGCGAGGCGTTCTGGTACTCCATGCGCCACCTCAAGCCGTTTTCAATCGGGCTCAACTGTGCGCTGGGGGCCGAGCTGATGCGGCCGTATCTGGCTGACCTCAGTCATATCGCCGACGTGCGCATCTCAGCCTATCCCAATGCGGGCTTGCCCAATGCTATGGGTGAGTATGATGAGACGGGACATGAAATGGCGTGCAAGGTCGAGCCTTGGGCGCACGACGGACTGATCAACATTATCGGCGGCTGTTGCGGTTCAACTCCCGATCACATCGCCCATATCGCCGAGCATGTTGCGAAGTACAAGCCACGCGCGGTACCCACAATGGCGCCAAAAATGCGGCTCTCGGGCCTGGAGCCGTTCGTTCACGGGTAAGGGGGATCGTCACATACTTCCCAAACCAAGACACTATCCGGCAACTGGGTCTGCCGTGCCTGTGGGCCTCGTGTCGCTCATTGCGCTATCTTTCAACACGCGCATAGGCTTTTTCATAGACCGGATCGAGAGCGGTTCAGAATCCGTCAAAAGGGTGATCAAATCAGCGTCCATACTCTTGCGCACCACTTGCTTGTGAACGGGGCGCAGACGATAGGCGGCCAGCGGACGCAGGGGCATGGCAATGTCTCTCCTTGTCAGTGTGATTGAAGGCAATAGCAACTCAAGACCTGTTGTGCAACGCACTGTCGCCGCTTATCTGATAGGCAGACTGCCCATATAGGAGGACACTGCTTTAATGGTTCTCAACGTCTCCTTCATGCAGGAACTGTTGAACACGGTCGCCGAACAAGGCCGCGCGCTGCTGCCTAAGGGGTTGTTTGGACTTGGCAACGAAGAATCGGTGGAGGAGCTGGCGCGTGCCCTGATTTCTGGCCGCGGTGAAGCCTCGGGCGTTGCTATCGCGCGCCAATTGCTGATGCACTACAACGAACTCAGTGGTGATGAGCAGGGCAAGTTTTTCCGGTTTCTCGCAGATACCATGGGGCCAGATCCCGCCGCGATCGCGGCGGCAGCGCAGGACTATCTCGATCAACCCACACCTGCAGCCCTGAGCGCACTGCAAGGGTGTGTGGAGAGCCGGCGTTGCGAACTGTTCCGGCGGCTCAACCTAGCTCCTGGCGCGACGGCTGGGATCGTGGGCATGCGCAAGGATCTTGCCGCGCAAGCCGATCCCGACGGCACCTTGAAAGCCGTCGACGCCGATCTGCGTTCACTGCTGCAAACATGG
>JBEBJD010000249.1:0-6596 GCA_040080075.1 Hyphomicrobium sp.
TGCCGTTCGTGGCTTTGACAAAACGCGGCAGGATCGGCTTTTTTCCGCGCGGACGGAATGCGCAGCGCTTGGCGATTTCAGTGGTATTGGCGACGGCCTCGGGCAGATCGGCAAACAACGCCGCCATATCGGCACCGCTTTTGAAATAATGTTCGCGCGTGACGCGGCGGCGGTCGTCTTCGACCACGTAGCGGCCTTCGGCAATGCATATCAGCGCGTCGTGGGCCTCGAAGTCATCAGGCGATGAAAAATAGCATTCGTTAGTCGCAACGATGGGTATGGCATTCGTATAGGCCATGTTGAGAAGCTGCGGCTCGGCATCAGCTTCACTAGGCGCACCATGACGCTGAATTTCGATATACAGCCGGTCGCCGAAGTGTTTGTGCAGCGTCTCAACGCGGGAGGATGCTACCGGCGGCTGTCCATCGCGAAGTGCACTGTCGATGGGGCCATCGGGCCCGCCGGTCAGCACGATGAGGCCCCCTGCGTGAGCTATCAGTTGCGTGAGTGTGATGTGGGGGGCGTCTGTATCAGCGGAATCGAGATGTGCCTTCGAGGCGAGTTTCAATAAGTTGGCATAGCCGCTCTCGTTCATGGCGTAGAGCGCCAGCAATCCATCACGCTTGGTTGCTACGCGCAGATTGGCAGCGCCGGCTGCTTGCGTGCGCTGTTCTTTGCGCTCTTCGAAATCGAACGCAATCGAAATGCCCGCAATCGGTTGAATTCCGGAGGCCGCAAGTTTGTCGGAAAATTCGAGACACCCAAACATGTTGTTGGTGTCAGTCAGCCCCAGCGCGGGCATACCATCGGCCTCGGCCAGCTTGGCGAGTTTTGAAATCTGGATCGCGCCTTCAAGCAGCGAATACGCCGAATGCACCTTGAGGTGAATGAAGGCGGGCATGCGATTGGAGCGATTCGGATTGGTCATGAGATGATCTTAGCCGATGCGCGAACCCGAGCCCAAGCCCAACCAGTGCGCACCCCACAAGTCTTGGAGCGTTCTATGAGGGATGAGCGCCACCCCATTGGACGGGCGAGACCGCCCCTACCGCACATCCTTGGGCGCGACTTCGATCAGCAGGCCGTGCTCCAGACGCAGCACCCGATCCATACGCGAGGCAAGCTCCAGGTTATGGGTGGCAATGAGAGCCGCAACGCCTTCCCGTTTGAACAGCCCGATCAGCTCGTGAAATACGAGTTCTGAGGTTTTGGGATCGAGGTTTCCCGTCGGTTCGTCCGCCAAGATCAAGCGTGGCTTGTTTGCAAGAGCCCGGCAAATGGCGGTGCGTTGCTGCTCACCGCCCGACAATTGCGCCGGCCGGTGATCGAGCCGTTCACCGAGCCCCAGTCCCGACAGCAATTCACTGGCACGCGCGCCTGCCTCTGCCCGCGAGCGCCCCATGATCATCTGCGGAAGGGCCACGTTTTCGAGCGCCGAGAACTCTGGCAGCAACTGATGGAACTGGTAAATAAAGCCCATTTCCGCACGCCTGATACGCGTACGCTCGCCATCATCAAGCTTCGAGCAATCACGCCCCGCAATTACCACCGAACCCTCATCCGGGCTTTCCAGCAATCCGGCGATATGCAGCATCGTAGACTTGCCGGCCCCAGAAGGGCCAACAAGCGCCACGGCTTCACCAGGGAACAATTCGGCTGACGCCCCGTTCAATACGTGAATTTCGCGCTCGCCTTGCTTGAATGAGCGCTGCAACCCTTCGAGTTTCAAGACCGCTTGGGCGGCTCCGTTTCCTTGGTCCGTCACGTCGCCATCCTTATTCGTAACGTAGCGCTTCGACGGGATCGAGCCTTGAGGCCCGCCACGACGGATAGAGCGTCGCCAGTACAGAAAGTACCAGCGCCATAATCACAATGAACATCGTCTCGCGAGGGTTGATGTCTGCGGGAAGCTTGGTCAGGTAATAGACTTCCGGATTGAAAACACCCGCGCCCGTCACCCACGAGACAAACTGCCGGATCTCCTCGATATACTTGCAGAAGATGATCCCAAGCAGCAGTCCAGCAAACGTCCCTGTAATGCCTATCGAGGCGCCCGTGATAAGAAACACGCGCATGACGGCGCCTTTGGTGGCACCCATGGTGCGCAGCACGGCGATGTCGCGGCCTTTGTCTTTGACCAGCATCATCATACCCGAAATGATGTTGAGCGCCGCGACGAGAATGATGAGCGACAATATGATGAACATCACATTGCGCTCAACTTCAAGCACGCTAAAGAATGTCTCATTGCGCTGGCGCCAGTCGCTCATTGCGATTGTCGGCCCGCCCGCCTTCATCAGCTCTTCCTTGAAGGCCGTGACCCGTTCCGGGTCATCGACGACAACCTCCAAGACATCGGCTTCCCCAGACTTTCCGAAATATTTCTGCGCCTCGGCGAGCGGCATGAAAATCATAGTCTTGTCGTATTCCGACATGCCAAGTTCAAACACCGCGGCAATTACGTAGGGCTTTGATCGCGGGGCATTGCCGAAAGGCGTGGCGGCTCCGCGCGCCGAAAGTATGGTGATCGTATCGCCGACATTGACGCGCAACGCCGCCGCCATCCGCATACCAATTGCCACGCCAGTTTGCTTGTCGAAATCCTGCAACGTACCAAAGCGCACGTTATCGTATATGAGGGGGAGATGCTTCAGGCTGTCCTCGGACATGCCGCGCACGAGGCCACCGAGAGCGTTGACCGGCGACGACACCATTATCTGGCCTTCAACCAGTGGAATGGCACTTTTTACTCCTGGCACCACACCCAGCTTCTTGGCCATGTCCTCGTAATCGGTGAACGCATCGCCGACCTTGTAGACAACGATATGACCGTTGAGACCGAGGATTTTGGAGAACAAATCCTTGCGAAACCCGTTCATCACGGCCATCACGATGATGAGCGTCGCGACGCCAAGCATGATGCCGAGGAATGAAAACCCAGCGATGACCGAAATGAACCCTTCCTTGCGCCGCGCACGCAAATAGCGCGACGCGAGCAACCACTCGAAGGGCGAGAAAGGCTTAGTGTCGGCAATGGCCGTCGTCATGGCGTCTCCAGCACTACTGCCTCGCCCATGATGCCGGGCGCGGGGATTAATTTGTCGAAGCGCAAGCTATCTACCGCCTACGCCAACATACGTTCATTGAGGACCGATGAAATGACACGTTCCAGCCCCGCATCTGTCGCAACGGTCACGCGCTCGCCTGTCTTGCGGACTTTGACTTCCACTTCGCCAGCCTTGACGCCCTTCGGGCCCACAATGAGCTGATAGGGCAAGCCGATCAGATCGGCGGTCGCGAATTTGCCGCCGGCGCGCTCATCGGTATCGTCGTACAGCACGTCGATGCCAGCATTTTTCAGCTTGCCATAAAGGTCCCCGCAGGCTGCGTCGGTTGCTGTATCGCCAGACTTCAAATTGATGAGTCCTGCCTCGAATGGGGCCACAGGAACCGGCCAGATGCAGCCGGCCGCGTCGTGACTGGCTTCGATGATAGCGCCCACAAGCCGCGACACGCCCACCCCGTATGATCCCATGTGCACGACCGTTTGCTGGCCGTCCGGCCCCTGAACTTTGGCCCCCATGGGTTCCGAATACTTTGTACCGAAGTAGAAAATATGGCCAACTTCGATGCCGCGCGCGGAAACACGTTTGTCGGGCGGAACTTCCTTTTCGAAACGTGCAACATCGTGCTTTTCTTCTGTTGCTGCGTATTTAGTGGTCCAATTGGTGATGACCGGCGTCAGGTCGCCGTCATAATCAGTATCAGCTGGCGGAATAGCGCCTTCAATCAGATCCTTATGGCAAAACACCTGGCTTTCGCCGGTTTCCGCAAGAATGATGAACTCGTGGCTTAGATCACCGCCTATTGGCCCCGTGTCGGCCTGCATCGGGATCGACTTGAGGCCCATGCGCGCATAGGTGCGCAAGTACGCGGTAAACATGCGCCGGTAGGCGGCGCGGGCTGCATCGGCCGTAAGGTCGAACGAATAGGCGTCCTTCATCAGAAATTCGCGGCCCCGCATGACGCCAAAACGCGGACGGATTTCATCGCGGAATTTCCATTGAATATTATAGAGGTTCTTCGGCAGGTCTTTGTAGCTCTTGACCGTATCGCGGAAAATTGCCGTGATCACTTCTTCGGCTGTGGGCCCAAACAACATCTGCCTGTCGTGGCGGTCAGTGATGCGCAGCATTTCTTTGCCATAAGCATCATAGCGCTTCGACTCCCGCCACAGGTCCGCCGATTGAATGGTCGGCATCAGCACCTCAATGGCACCGGCGCGATTTTGCTCTTCGCGCACAATGGTCTCGATCTTTTTGAGAACGCGCAAGCCCAGCGGAAGCCATGAATAAATGCCAGCCGAGGCTTGTTTGACCATGCCCGCGCGCAGCATCAACTGATGCGAGACAATCTCGGCCTCCTTTGGCGTGTCGCGCAGTACGGGCAGGAAAAAACGGGAAAGATGCATGAATGCCCCGGGTCATGTGTTGGCGGCTCCAGGTCAGGAACTCCGCTTGTGCTTCTTGGCCACAACGCCTGGCCGTCAATACAAACTCTACCGCCCTTGCGCAATGGCACGGCCGCTGCCGGTCATTTCTGATCCACCGTGACACCTGGAGGTGGTGGAGGCATCGCACCCGAGTGCAAAAGATCGCTCTCCAGAACGTACCAGACAATACTGAAAACAGCCGCCGCCAGCACGGAGTTGATCGCAAACAATCGCAACATCTGCTGCCGCGCGGGGGCACTGGCCGGAGTTCCTGGAACAACCTCCCCGGCTTCGCCTTGCGTCTTGACGCCAAACGGCAGCACGGCGAACAGCACCATCCACCAGATCATAAAATACAGTGCGATGCCGAAGGCGATTGTCATACCAATTTCCAAAATTGAAAGCTGTCAGTTTAGACCTGCTCGAGTTCCGTCAGCGTGCCGAGAAAGTCCTTGGGGTGCAAGAACAGAACCGGTTTGCCATGGGCGCCGATTTTTGGCGTACCATCACCCAGAATGCGCGCGCCTTGCGCCTTCAATTGGTCGCGAGCCGCGAGGATATCATCTACCTCATAGCAAATATGATGGATGCCGCCGTCCGGGTTCTTTTCAAGGAATTTTGCAATTGGCGAATTATCGCCAAGTGGTTCGAGAAATTCGATTTTGGTGTTGGGGAGCGTCACGAAAACGACCGTGACCCCGTGGGCCGGCTCGGCTTGGGGTTCGGTGATCTGGGCTCCCAGCGTGTTCTTGTAGGTGGCTACGGCCGCTTTCAAATCGCGAACGGCAATAGCTACGTGGTTAAGGCGTCCAATCATATGAGAAGTCCCTAAAGCGTTTGCGATAGTGCACCCAGGCGGCGAGCTGCCTGTCTAGTTCCCCTATTTCCCCTGATCGACCACGGAGATCAACACCTTGGCAATGGGCTTCTTGCCCCAGGCATCGCCAACCGCCGCCCGCACCGCCCGCTTGATAGAATCTTCCAATGCCGCTGGGTCTTTGCGGCGCGGAGCGGGAAGCCCCTTCAGCGTACCTTCCACAGCCTTCATAACGATTTCGCTCATAGGCTCGCCGTTGGCATCCGAACCGGGCACACCATCGAGCACCACTTGCGGTTCGGCGAGAATTTCGCCCTTGCGCGACAACACAAGGGTGACGATGGCGATCCCGACCGATGCCAGCTTGCGGCGGTCCTTCACGGGGCCTTCGTCGCTGGGCACGATAAGGCGCCCGTCGCGGAACAACCGCCCGACCGGAGCATCGTCGATAATCTTGGGAGCGCCGGGGGCCAGCCGCAACACTTCGCCATTGATCATGGGATACACCTTAGGTGCGCCGCATTGGGCCGCTAGCTCCGCGTGTGCCTTCAGGTGGCGCGCTTCGCCATGCATGGGCACCGCAATCCTGGGCCGCGTCCAGGCGTACATCTGGCGCAACTCGTCACGCCGGGGATGACCCGTCACGTGAACCAGCGCTTCTCCATCAGTCAGAATTTCGCACCCTTGCAGCACCAATCCATTCATAATGCGCCCCACCTCTTTCTCGTTGCCCGGAATGGTGCGCGACGAGAAGATAACGAGATCGCCCTTGGTCAGCTTAATATCGGGGTGTTCGCCCTCGGCCACGCGGGCCAGTGCGGCGCGCGGCTCTCCCTGACTGCCTGTGCACAAGCACACCACATCTTCGCGATTGATGAAGCCGAATTGGCGCTGATCAGAGTAGGTAAAGGTCTCGGGCAAGTAGCCCGTATCGATCGCCACATCGATGACCCGGTGTAGCGCGCGGCCCGCCACCACCAGCTTGCGTCCGCTCGCGCGGGCGGCATCTCCCACAGCCTTGATGCGGGCAACGTTCGACGAGAACGTCGTTACAATGACGCGGTTCTTGGCCTTCTTGATGATGTCCTTGATAGAACCCGCAACTTCTGTTTCTGACGGAGAACGCCCGTCGCGCATGGCGTTTGTGCTATCGCACACCAGCGCCAGTACGCCTTCATCGCCCAATTCCTGATAACGCTTCTCGTTGGGCGGGATGCCGATGTAGGGCGTGGCATCGAGCTTCCAGTCTGCGGTGTGAAACACGAGGCCAGCGGGTGTGCGAATGGC
>JBEBJD010000262.1:0-6521 GCA_040080075.1 Hyphomicrobium sp.
ATGGTCTCAGTATTCGCTACAAACTGCAATCGGGAAAACGTAAGTTGTGCGTGTTGATCGTCGTGAATTGATATTCGTGCACCTCCTCTACCCGCTAGCGTACGCTCTCCGGCCAGTTCACGCGGGCCTTCACGTGCACCACCGGAGTGGGCTAGGTTCAGCGCTGGAACCACTTTCAATTTCTAGCCTCCGGATGGGCCATGCTAAACCCTGAGACGCCTCCTGAATTTTCCACGCTTCGCTGGTTCAACACCCCAGCACCGCTCACTCTGGCGTCCTTGAAGGGCAAAGTGGCCGTCGTCTCGGCGTTTCAATTGCACTGCCCCGGGTCGTTGAAGCATGGGCTTCCACAAGCGGCGCGCATGGCGCAGACCTTCAATTCTGATGAGGTTGTGGTGATCGGCCTCAACACCGCCTTTGAGGAGCACGACAAACAGGCCGTCGGGGCGCTTGACGCCTTTATAAAAGACAATGGCTTTGCGTTTCCCATCGCCAAAGACAAGCCCAATGGCGCTCAACTTCCAAAGACTATGGATGCTTACGAGATCCAAGGCACACCGACGATCCTAGTGTTCGACCGTCAGGGCCGTCTGCGCCGCCATTATCTGGGTCAAGTCGATGATATCCGGCTTGCCGCCGAGGTCATGGCCCTGGTCATAGAGTCCCGGGATGCCCCGCGCGAGCAGTCAGCAGCCCTAGAGCGTCGCCTTGCTGCCGCCCTGGTCGATCCAGAGGCACACGAACACGAGGGCGGCTGCTGCGGCGGTCACCACGATCACGGCCATGGGCACGAACACCACGCACACAGTCATGACGGCGGATGTTGCGGCGGTGCACACGATCATGAGCACAGCCATGCCCACGAGATGCCGCCGCTTCCTGCTAAGACAGCAAAACCGTCCAGGAAGTCTCGCTAATTGGGAAATGCAAATCCAGGTGCCGGTCAGTGGCTCGCTGAATTCTCAGCACCTATGCCGGTTTCGGAACGTACGAACTGGGCCATGAAAGCTGCCCGCTCGCCGTCTGCCTGCGCACTGCGATCAAACTTAGACACGAGCCAGATGCCTAAAAACGCCAGTGTCATCGAAAACAAGGCCGGGTTGTCGTAGGGGAATACCGGTGCGTCATGCCCAAGGGTTTTAACCCAGACTGCAGGTCCCAGCACCATCATGACAACAGCCGAAATAAGCCCCAACCAGCCGCCTGTCACGGCGCCGCGTGTGGTGGTGCCGCCCCACAGCATGCTCATAACCAAGACCGGGAAATTGCAGCTTGCCGCGACGGCAAAAGCCAGCCCGACCATGAAGGCAACGTTCTGCTTTTCAAAAATATAGCCGAGCACCACAGCGACCAAACCAATGATGACGGCGGAAAACTTCGACAACCGCACCTCACGCGCTTCCGTTGAGCGGCCCTTGGCAAAGACGCTCGCATAGAGATCGTGACTGATGGCTGTCGCGCCGGCCAGTGTCAGACCCGCCACGACAGCCAAAATAGTAGCAAAGGCAACTGCCGAAATGAACCCCAAGAAAAGCGAGCCGCCGACGGCTTTGGACAGGTGTACAGCGGCCATGTTGGTGCCGCCTAGAAGTGCCTCGACCTTGTCATAACTGCCATCGGCCTTGACCGTGAAATAGGCAGGATCGTTCATCAACAGGGTGATAGCGCCAAAGCCGATGATGAATGTCAGAATGTAGAAGTAACCAATAAAACCGGTCGCATAGAAAACGCTCTTGCGCGCAGCCTTGGCATCTTTGACGGTAAAGAAACGCATTAGAATATGCGGCAAGCCAGCCGTGCCAAACATCAGCGCCAAACCCAAAGAAACCGCAGACACCGGATCGGAAATGAGTTTGCCCGGTCCCATGATGGACACACCACCCGGGTGGGCGGAGACGGCAGATGCAAACAGAGCTTCGGGCGAAAAATTGAAGTGCAGCAAGACCATAAAGGCCATGAAACTGGCCCCGCCCAACAGCAGACATGCTTTGACAATCTGAACCCAGGTCGTTGCGACCATGCCTCCGAAGGCGACATATGTGATCATCAAAATTCCGACGAGCGCCACGGCGGTCAAATAGTCTAGCCCGAACAACAGTTCGATGAGTTTGCCTGCTCCAACCATTTGCGCGATCAAATAAACGGCGACAACGGTCAAGGTCCCAACGGCGGAAAGGATGCGCACGGGCTGCTGCCGCAACCTGAACGAGGCAACATCTGCAAAGGTATATTTGCCCAGATTGCGCAATCGCTCGGCAATGAGGAACATCACAATAGGCCATCCAACCAGCCAGCCGACCGAATAGATCAGTCCGTCGAATCCGGACTTGAAAACGAGTGCCGAAATACCCAGGAACGAGGCTGCCGACATATAGTCGCCGGCGATGGCAAGCCCGTTCTGAAGCCCCGTAATGCCTCCCCCAGCGGCGTAGAAATCTCGCGCCGAACGGGTGCGGGCCGCCGCCCATTTGGTAATGCCGAGCGTCGCCAGCACGAACACCAAAAACATGGCAATGGCTTCGGGATTCATTGCCTGCTTGGTACCGCCTTCAACTGCGCCCACGGCCCAACCAGGGGACGCTAAAAAAGCCGATGCGGCGGTCAAATTTAGCGCTATCGCCGTGCGCTTCATGACCGCCCCACATGCTTTGCAAGCCGGGCAGTCAGAGCGTCGAATTCGCCGTTGGCGCGATAAACGTAAATGCCCGTCAGCGCAAACGCCGACACGATGACTCCGAGCCCGATGGGAATGCCGAGAGTTGTCACACCTCCGGCCAGGGGGGCAGCCAGCAGATCCCTGCCGAACGCGACAAGCAGAATGAATCCAAAATAAATGAACAGCATCAATAATGTGAGGGTCCAGGCGAAGCGCGAGCGCTTTCCCACTAGCATGCCAAAATCCGGATCATTGCGTATCGCCTCGATACGCGCGTCCTGCTGCGAAGTCATCGGCGTCGCCCCCCGGCCTATAAAACAAGTCTCTAGTGTCCTGATCGCGAAGTTCGTCTCGTTTACCCGCACACTCACAACGAACTCTGAGATCAAGAGAACACTAGAAAACCCATGATTTTCGTGTGATTCAGATCGAGAAGTCCGCCCAAGCGAGCGCCGCAACACAGAAGCGGACTCTCGAACATCACACTTGCGGCGTTTGCCGCCGTCTCGAGCGGCACAATAGCTATTTGCGCTGACATTGAAAGGCGCTTTACCCCTCTCACCCCAGAACATCAGCTAGCCGCACCGTAGCACTACCTGGCGCTAGCGGTTTGGGTTGGCTTTCGTGCGGTACCCATGCCGTAAGTGTGACGATTTCAAACGTCGCGGGAACGCGGCCGTTTGGAAGTCCGAAGCGCTCGCCATAAACCTCGGCCGCACGCATTAGTAATTGCCGCGTCACAGGCCGGCGGCTGCGCTCGAACAGCATATTGCTCGCACCCATTGCTTTGATTTCCTGCATGACCGCCAGCGGCGAGGCGTAGTTGACAGTCAAGGTCTCGCTGTCCGCGACTGGCAATGCGAAACCCGCCCTTTGAAGCAAGCCGCCTAGGCCGCGCACATCCGCAAACGGGGCGACACGTGGCGCCGCCCCACCGCATAATTCCGACTCGGCCACAAGCCATGCTTGCCGCAGCTCGTGCAATGTGGCTCCGCCCAGGAGGCTGGCCATCAGCAAGCCATCTGGCTTGAGCGCCCGGCGAATCTGAATGAGCGCACCCGGCAAATCATTGGTCAGGTGCAACGAAAGCGCCGACACGGCCAGATCCAGCGATCCCGCCGCCAAGGGCAGTGCTTCGGCATCCCCTAAAACCCTCAAACCACCACACTGCTGCAGTAGTGATGGCGTTTTCTCAATTGAAATCAGTGTCTCCAGCCCCGGCGTCTGGGCCAAGGCCCGGCCGATGCTGCCATGGTTTGCGCCGATATCGGCCATCGTTGCAAACGAACGGCGCACGATCGCCAAACGCTCTGCAAAGTCCTCGGCAATACGCGCGAGCAGGAAATCGTGATCGGACGCTGCATACGCGGCTCGCGCGCGGCGCCGCTCTAAAAGTGCCGAGTCGAATACGTGCGGTGCCAGTGCTGGTGGCGGCGTCATCATGCCAGTCATATGCCAAAGATTAAAAAACTCTGGACTGGTCCTTAGGACCAAACCCATCCTACGATACCGCGATGCAGCCAGAAGACACAGACCCGAACACAGACGCGGTCCCCGGAGGCCACCGCATCAAGCGGGATTATCTGGCGTCTGGTCTGGCACAACTCGTCAATCTTATCATGCCGCCCGTCTGCCTGGGTTGCCAGGACCACTTAGGTGGACTGGACGCGCTGTGCCCCAAGTGCTGGAGCGGGATAACATTCATCCGGCCGCCACTCTGTGATCGTCTGGGATCGCCCATGCCCTTCGATACCGGCGGCACTATGGTGTCAGCCGCTGCGAGCGCTTCACCCCCTGCCTGGGATCGGGCGCGTGCAGTCGCTCACTACGATGGTCTGATGCGCGATCTCGTTCATGACCTCAAATTCCGCGACCGTCACGATTTACGCCGCCTGTTTGGCCGTTGGCTTACCGAAACCGGACGCGACCTTCTGACTGGCGCTGACATGGTTGTACCGGTTCCTCTCGGCCGCTGGCGTTTGCTGCAACGCTGCTTCAATCAATCGGCCATTCTCGCCCAAGATGTGGCTGGCGTGGCCAAACTGACGTATGCTCCGCTGGTATTGGTGCGCGCCCGCACCACTAGGCCGCAGGTCGGCTTGACCCGGCTCGAACGGCAGAAAAACGTCAGCGGCGCATTTGCCGTGCCTGTCTCACAAGTATCGGCCATTTCTGGACTCAATATCCTTCTGATTGACGATGTGATCACAACAGGTGCAACCGTTGGCGCGTGCGCAACAGCACTCAAACGCGCTGGTGCCGCCAGGGTCGACGTTTTGGCACTAGCAATGGTCACTGAAGCCGCCTTCGCCGTCTGAGGGGAAAATTGGGGAATGCGGCAAGCCGGAGCTTTGCCTGCCGGGCGCAAAGCACTAAGCTGATTGTCTTGAGAGTCCGCGGCATATAAGGATCCCGGCCATCATGCCGAAAGTCGTCATCTATACATCGGGTCACTGCCCGTACTGCCACCGCGCCAAAGAGTTATTGAGAGCCAAAGGCGTGGCCTATGATGAAGTTGATCTGACCGGCCGGCCGCAAGAACGCGATGCGCTGTGCCAGAGGGCGGGCGGGCGCAACACAGTCCCGCAGATTTGGATTGGGTCTGCTCATATTGGCGGCTGCGATGACCTGCACTGCTTGGATCGTGATGGGCGGCTTGACGCCATGTTGGGCACTTGATGACAGACACACCGGTCATCTTCCGAGCCGCCCTCGTACAGATGTGCTCGGGCCGGGACATCGCAAAAAACCTGAGCGATGCCGGCACTTTGATACGGCAGGCAGCGGCAGGCGGCGCCCAGTACGTACAGACACCCGAAGTCACCACTTTCATGGAACTCGATAAGGAGCGCTTATTTTCTAAAGCCCAGCCAGAACCCGGCAACGAAGCATTGGCATATTTTCAGAACCTCGCCAGCGAACTCTCGATTTGGCTGCACATTGGATCGATGGCTATCTTGCTGCGTGAAGGGCGCCTTGCCAACCGGGCCTATGTCATTTCGCCCAGCGGCACTATCGTTGCGCGCTATGACAAGATCCACATGTTCGATGTCGATCTGCCCGGCGGGGAGAGCTATCGCGAAAGCGCCAGCTACGAACCTGGACGGCACGCCGTCATCGCTTCTCTGCCATGGGGCGGTCTTGGATTGGCGATCTGTTACGATTTGCGTTTTCCTCAATTGCACCGGACTCTCGCCCAAGGTGGCGCCCGTTTTATCGCCATTCCGGCAGCGTTCACCCGCACAACCGGAGTAGCGCATTGGCACACTCTTATCAGGGCGCGAGCCATTGAAACTCAATGCTTCGTATTGGCGGCGGCACAAGGCGGCCGGCACGAGCATGGGCGCGAAACCTATGGGCATAGCTTGATTGTTTCGCCGTGGGGCGAAGTTCTCGCAGAAGCCGGGAGCGAACCTGGCGTCGTCAGCGCTGTTATCGATCTCAAGGCGCAGGACGAGTTCAGACAGCGTGTGCCGTCGTTGCGTCACGACCGGCCTTTCGAACTCGAGGTGGCGGGCGTAAAAGCGGGCTGATGAGCGACTTTCTTAACAGCCGTCAGCAACAGTGTTCCAGCCCCTGATCAGTGCACTGTTTTTGCCACAATTCAGCGCCGTTTCAGGTTGATTTTTTTCCACATAACATACTGTTATTGCATATATTTTTTCCGTTAACCTGTAACTAACTACATCCCTTCAGATATTCTAAAATCGTGGTGTGTTTGGGTTGGTCTCGTGGGCAATTTAGTGCCCCGGAAAGAGACCGTGTGACTGACTACCAGACACCGCCACTGCCGCGCCACGTCCCGCGCCTCACCCGGCGCGTTAGAGATTGGCTGCGCGCATCGAAGGCTCGGCAGCGACTGACG
>JBEBJD010000101.1:0-6495 GCA_040080075.1 Hyphomicrobium sp.
ACCAGTACGTGGATCAAGTTGCGGCGGCCCTGACGCCAAACGGCGCCGAGCATCAGGCTCCGCGCCTGCAGTTCATGGCCTCATCGGGCGGATTGATGGCAGCGAAGGCCTTTCGTGGGCGTGACGCCATTTTGTCGGGTCCAGCCGGAGGTATCGTCGGCATGGCAGAAACGGCAAAGTCTGCCGGCTTTGAGCGCGTGCTTGGCTTCGACATGGGCGGCACTTCTACTGACGTGTCACACTTTGCAGGTCACTACGAGCGCACGTTTGAAGCAGAAGTTGCAGGCGTGCGGCTGGCCATACCGATGCTCCATATTCACACCGTAGCGGCTGGCGGCGGTTCTATCATTGCGTTTGAAAACAGTCGCTTACGGGTGGGGCCGGAGAGTGCCGGATCGCAACCCGGCCCCATGTGCTACGGTCGCGGCGGGCCTTTGACCATAACCGATGCCAACGTACTGTTGGGGAAAATCCGTCCAGAACATTTTCCAAAGCTGTTTGGTCGAGATGGGCAGCAACCCATCGCCACTGGCGCCGTGCGCGCTGCATTCGAGGAACTGGCCCATGCGATGGGCGATGGCTGGCTGCCCGAGGCTGTGGCCGATGGCGCCATCCAGATCGCCGTTGCAAACATGGCGCACGCTATCAAACGCGTTTCGGTGGCGAGAGGCTACGATGTCAGCACCTATGCGCTGCAATGTTTTGGCTCGGCCGGTGGACAGCACGCCTGCCTGATCGCAAATACGCTCGGGTTGAAAACCGTTCTGATCCACCCGCTCTCGGGATTGTTGTCTGCCTACGGCATGGGACTGGCCCGCTTGCGGACCAGCCGCCAGCGCTCGGTTGAACAACCCCTCAACGTAGCTATGGAGCTGGGGCTCGATTTCCTGGCCGAACAACTCAGCACCGATGCCGCGACCGATCTAGTGTTCCAAGGCGCCACACCCCAAAACATCGAGCGTTCGGTATTGGTACATCTGCGCTATGAGGCCGGCGAGTCAGCATTTCCGGTAAAATTCGGCAAACCTGAAACGATGTGCGCCACCTTTGAGGCTCTGCACCGGCAGCGGTTTGGATTTGTTTCGCCCGAGAAGCAGGTTTTCGTGGAGCTGATTGAGGTGGAGGCGGTGGAGACCACGGGCACCATCAAGACTTCCCAACCCCCCCAGGAACTGTGTGAAGACCTAAATGAACGCAGTCAGACCTTAGGTCAGGCTCCGATGATACCGCCCGCGCCGCCCGCTGCGCCCCTGTATTCAGAGGGCGCCCGCGCAAGGGGACTTACAAACAGCAGGTCCGTAACGCCGCAAAGGGAACAAGAGATTGCATCCCGCTTCTTCTCAAGCGGGGTGTGGCACGAGGCGCGAATTGTCCAACGCGGCGAACTTGCCCGCGGCACGAAGCTGCCAGGCCCCGCGCTCATCATCGAGCCGCATCAGACCGTTGTCGTAGAAGACGGCTGGACGCTTGAAGTCTCGGCCCACGATAATCTGATTTTGAAACGTGTCACGCCTGGCGCCAAGGCGGCGGTCAGCCCCACCGCCGATCCCGTGCAGCTCGAAATCTTCAGCAATGCCTTTATGGCGGTTGCGGTGGAAATGGGCGAAGCACTGCGCAACACGGCGCAATCGGTCAACATCAAGGAACGCCTTGATTTCAGTTGCGCGATTTTTGACCCCAAGGGCGCGCTTGTCGCCAACGCCCCGCATGTGCCCGTGCATCTGGGCTCGATGGACTCATCAGTATCCGCAGTGATCGCCACCCATGGCAATACGATGCAGCCTGGCGATGTGTTCATGCTCAACGCGCCGTATCACGGCGGCACGCACCTGCCTGATATCACGGTAGTGACACCTGTGTTTTCGGGCGAATATAAAGGGGTCTTGTTCTATGCCGCCAGCCGCGGTCATCATGCCGATATTGGCGGCATTACGCCCGGCTCCATGAGCCCGCGCGCCACATCAATTGAGGAAGAGGGCGTCTATATCGAGCCCTGCCTGCTCGTTTCGGGAGGCCGCTTTCTAGAAGCGGAAACGCGCGCATGCTTTACTGAGGCCCGCTATCCGGCTCGCAATCCGGACATGAACATTGCCGATCTCAAGGCGCAAGTTGCCGCCAACGCACGCGGAGCCGGTGAGCTCTTGCGGTTGACGGCCGAGCACAGCCTAGAAGTCATTCATGAGGCCATGGCTCACGTGCAAGATTATGCCGGGAGCGCTGTTCGCCGATTGCTTGCAACGTTGCCCGAAGGCCGCGCCCGCATTGAAACGGATCAGGGTAGTGTCATCGCCGTTGCAATTACGATTGATCGTCAGGCACAAACCGCAAAGATTGATTTCACGGGCACCAGTCCGCAGCAATCCTCAAACTTCAATGCACCCGTCCCCGTTACCCGCGCCGCCGTGCTTTACTGCCTGCGTGTTATGCTCAATGAAAACATTCCTATGAATGCCGGCTGCCTGCGCCCCATCGAGATCGTCATTCCCGAGGGCTCGATGTTGAGCCCCGCTTTTCCCGCTGCCGTGGTCGCGGGCAATACCGAACTCAGCCAATGCGTGACCAATGCGGTCTTTGCCGCTTTCGGCGTTATGGCTCCATCGCAAGGTACAATGAACAATCTGACGTTTGGCAACGAGCGCGTACAGTATTACGAGACGATTTGCTCGGGCTCGCCTGCAGGCGACGGCTTTGACGGAACCGCTGGCGTTCATGTCCATATGACCAACACGCGCCTGACTGACCCCGAAATTCTGGAAAAGCGCTATCCAGTGGTGTTGGAAGAGTTTTCCATCCGGCGTGGCTCAGGCGGCAAGGGCCAATTCAATAGTGGCGACGGCACGCGGCGCGTGATCTGCTTTCACGACGCCATGCACGTTTCCATGCTGTCTGGCTTTCGCAGCATAGCCCCGCCAGGGCTCAAGGGTGGTGAGCCAGGCCAAACCGGCGGCAACACCATCCGCCGCGGCAATGGAACCCTCGAAAACCTCGGTGGTTGTGGAGAAACGGACGTCAGTCCCGGCGATGCCATCTTAATCGATACGCCCACAGGCGGCGGATATGGTACTGTGTAGCGTTTTGTGCCAGCGGCTGGCCTGCGCTAAACTGACTTGCACAGATTCGCCAGACAGGAGTTGTTACGTGCCGACGCGATCTCATTGCGCCGCATTGATTGCGATGACAGGTGTCATTTTGACCGTTCTCGCCGGCTTGCCATGCGCGCGCGCCGCCGATGAGGTCCTCGCTCCGGTAGCGCCCGGCGCCGATGTCACTATTCGCCAAATCACGCAAGCCCTGCACAAAGCGCTACCGGGCGAACGGCTCGATTATTCGCATCATGATCTCACCTACCTCGATTTTTCCGGTATCGATTTCAAAGCCGCGATCTTCAAGGGCTCGGACCTTTACGGTGCCGACTTCACCGGCGCCAACCTTAAGGGCAGTGATCTTTCCGGCACGCGGCTCGATCGCACGGTGCTCATTCGTGCGGATTTGTCGGGCGCTGATTTGACGGGCGCGACTATTCTGCGGCCCACGGTCTTCACCGACCTTTCCAACAATGTCACAGAGGGCCCAAAATTTTCCGGCGCTACCTTGCGTGGCATCCGCGTGTCGCTCTATTTGGCGGGCACCGATTTCCGGGGTGCCGACATGTCGGACGCCAATTTCAGCCCACTGGAATTCAAACCCGGCCAAGGCACGCTGGTCACGCCCATGAACAACTTCTGCCGCAGTTGCGACTTTTCCGGCGCAGTCATGCGCAACGGCAATTTCTTCCGCCTCGACATGATGTTCTCGCGGCTTACCGGGACCGATCTCACAGGCGCCAATTTACGTGAAGCTGACCTTTCGAAAGCTGATCTGTCCGGCGCCAACCTGACTGGAGCCGATCTCACCGCGGCCGACCTCGACGGTGCCAACCTGTCGGGCGTTAAAGGACTCGATACGGTTAAGGGACTCGATCAGGCCAAGAATCTGGATAAAGCCATCCGATGAAGCCCCAAGTTGCAATACCGTGCATGGCCAACCAATTCTAAAGCTTCACTCCCATTCGCCCTTGCCCTTTGCCCGCGATTGTCTGCTATGCCTCCGGCTGTCATTTGAAATTTGGTCTCACCCCGCATGGCCCCCGAAACTTTGTCCACACCCAGCAAACAGGTCCCGCAGATTAGCGCACGCCCCGAATGGCATCGCGCCAAACGAATTGTCGTGAAAATCGGCTCGGCGCTGCTAGCCGACCGCACGACCGGCACGCTCAAGGCGGGCTGGCTCAATTCGCTCATGGACGATGTGGCTGAACTGGCAAAATCCGGCAGAGACGTGGTGCTCGTATCATCGGGCTCAATCGCGCTTGGCCGCCATAAGCTCGGGCTCCCTAAAGGGGCGCTTGAACTTGAACAAAGCCAGGCGGCGGCCGCTGTCGGACAAATCTCGCTTGCCCACGCCTATCAGGAGATGGCGAGCGCGCGCGGTCTCACGGCCGCGCAGATTCTGCTAACACTTGGCGATACTGAAGAGCGCCGCCGCTATCTTAACGCCCGCAACACCATCGAGACGCTGCTGGCCTTGAAAGCCATTCCTGTCGTCAATGAGAACGACACCGTGGCAACGGCGGAGATCCGCTATGGCGATAACGACCGCTTGTCAGCGCGCGTTGCCTCCATGGTGTCGGCAGACACACTGGTGCTGCTATCGGATGTCGATGGGCTCTATACTGCGCCGCCGCAGTCCGATACCGCGGCCCGCCACATTCCGCTCGTCACCGAAATCACGCCTGAGATCGAGGCTATGGCGGGAGACGCGGGCACGGAGCTCTCCAAAGGAGGCATGAAGACCAAAGTCGAGGCCGGCAAAATTGCGCTTGGTGCCGGCACCAACATGGTCATCACCACAGGCAAAGTGAACAACCCTTTGCGGGCCATTGCCGAAGGCGCGAAAGTGACGTGGTTCCTGGCCAATTCCGATCCGGTAACTGCTAAAAAGCGCTGGATCGCGGGCCAATTGGAACCCGCTGGCCACATTGTCATTGATGCAGGCGCGGAAAAAGCGCTGCTGTCTGGCAAAAGCCTGCTACCCGCTGGCGTCACGGCCGTTGCGGGCGATTTTGATCGTGGCGATGCTGTCATCATCCGGTCGAAAGACGGGCGCGAATTGGGGCGCGGATTGATCGCCTATGGTCATGCCGACGCACGCCTCATCATTGGCAAACGATCAAGCGAAATCGCTGAGATCTTGGGCTACGATGGCCGCGATACACTCGTTCACCGGGACGATATGGCCTTGAGCCGCAAATAGCGCCTGCACAACGGGCGCGGCATGTCAGGAGTGCTGCAATGATGTCTCGGTTTGAATTGGGACGGATCGCCGGCATCCCGGTCTTTCTCGACATGATGTTCGTGCTGGTGCTGCTGTTCTTCACGCTACCCTATTTCACCAGCGGCGACAGCCAATTGGTTTCGGCAGGCGTCGTGATCCTCATCGGGCTCATGCTTTCGGTGCTGCTGCACGAGCTGGGCCACGCCTTGGCGGGGAGACTATTCAACGCCCACGTCAGCCACATCGATTTGACCGGCATTGGTGGTGTCGCGCATTTCGAGCACTCTCTGCCGTCATCAGTCCTGGCCCGCACCGTGATTTTTCTCGCTGGCCCGGCGGTCAACATGGGCCTGTGGCTCGGCCTTGGCTACCTTGCGGTGGAGGCCATCGACTCCGGCAAGGCAATGCTCGGCCGGCCGCTCTTCAGCCTGGCCAGCGCCAATTTCTATCTGCTTTGCTTCAATCTGCTGCCAGCATATCCGCTCGATGGCGGGCACACACTCGATGCCTGGCTCGGCAAGCCCTTCGGCTCGCTGCGCGCGGCCCGCGCCGTTGCGATATTGGGGGTCGTGATTGCCGTACTTCTGGCCGTCAGCGGTATCACCAGCGGCGACCTGTGGCGCGTTCTGCTGGCGTTTTTCCTCTACCAAGCCAACTGGGAGGCCCTGCAAAGCGCAGGCGGCTGGAACGGGCGGTAAGATTCTTTGCTTGGCGTATGGCGACTCGCGTTCCACGCGCCAGCCGTCATGCGCGTGATCGCAAACAAAAACGCGGCGGCCGTTGGGCCACCGCGCTTAATATACTAAACTCCGCTCGACCGGTTAGATCAGGTCGATTTCTGCCGGCAGGTACGAGGTCACTTCGAGGCCGACTTCGGTTTCGCGTACTGCGGGCTTGGTCCAGGTCTTCATGATGAGTTCCTCCTTTGAGGCCACCGGGAAGCTGTTCCGTGTGGCAATAAAGGAAAGATACGCGAGTTTCGCGATAACTTCAAATCGCGTTTGCGTGAGTATTCGATCAGAGTTCGTGATGAGCGGATCAGATTTTTCAACGACCGCAGGCCCCGCCAGTTGGATTCACTCCCGCACCCCGCTAATCCATCCCTCACTGAGCAATCTGGAGATTTCCCATGGCGTCCATCCCGGCTTCCGGTCAATTTCCCAAAGTCGTCGGGTTCTCGGA
>JBEBJD010000132.1:0-6452 GCA_040080075.1 Hyphomicrobium sp.
CTGGTACACTCCCTGCTTTCGCCAGGTGGCGGGGTAGTCATGGACGTGAAGTGCGCGCTTGACCGTGCGTTGAAGCCTGACGATGTCGTTCTCTGGCGCCCTTAAGCTGGGCCGAGCTGAGAAGTGTAAGAGACAAGGCTGGAGCCCATTGAAACCATGAAATCAACTCTTGTCACCGGTGCCGCCGGGTTTATCGGCTTTCACACCGCTCGCACTTTGCTTGAGCGCGGGCAAGCCGTTACCGGCATCGACAACGTCAACGACTACTATGATCCTCGCCTCAAAGAGGCACGTCTTGAGATTTTAAAGAAGTATCCAGGTTTCGATTTCAGAAGAATCGATATCGCCGATCGCATGGCAATGACCGATGTCTTCAAGAGCTCCAAGCCGGAATTCGTCATTCATTTAGCGGCACAGGCGGGCGTTCGCTACTCACTGGAAAACCCACACGCCTACGTCGAGGCCAATCTGGTGGGCTTTGTGAATATTCTCGAAGGTTGCCGCCACAATGGTGTGCGCCATCTCACCTACGCGTCATCGAGTTCAGTTTACGGCGCCAATACGGCGATGCCGTTTTCGATCCATCACAATGTCGATCATCCAGTCAGTCTTTATGCCGCGACCAAGAAGTCCAATGAATTGATGGCGCATTGCTACAGCCATCTTTACGCCATGCCTACAACGGGTCTGCGTTTTTTCACCGTCTATGGGCCTTGGGGCCGGCCCGATATGGCGCTGTTCCTGTTCACCAAGGCGATCCTGGAGGGGCGCCCTATCGACGTGTTCAATCATGGAAAAATGCGGCGCGACTTCACCTATATTGACGATATCGTTGAGGGCGTGATCCGCACCTCCAACGCCATCGCCAGCCCAAATCCGGCCTGGGATTCAGGCGATCCCGACCCTGGTACGGGAAAAGCACCCTACCGCCTCTACAACATAGGCAACAACCAGCCCATCGAATTGATGAGTGTGATTGCGATGCTCGAAAGCGAACTGGGCCAGCAAGCCGAGAAGAACTTCATGCCCATTCAGCCCGGCGACGTTCCGGCTACTTACGCCGATGTCGATGATCTGGTGCGCGATGTTGGTTTCCAGCCGGGCACGCCGATGCAGGAAGGTATCCGCCGCTTCGTCGCGTGGTATCGCGACTACTACCGCTGAGAGTTTTGCGCTATTATTGGTCAAGTTCGCGATAGACGGCGAGTGTCTGCTCGATAACGTGCTGCATTGAGAATTCCTGTTCGACCATGGCCCGGCCCGCCTCGCCGTAGCTTTGGCGCAGCGCGGGATTATTGATTGCCTCTTGCAAGGCGTTGGCCAGAGCTGCGGCGTCGCGCGCAGGCACGAGCCAGCCATTGATGGCGTGGTGAACGATTTCGCGGCAGCCTGGCACGTCCGTCGTGACAATGGCCCGTCCAGAAGCCGCCGCTTCCAATAGCGCCTTAGGCAATCCCTCACGATAGGATGGCAGGC
Organism: Hyphomicrobium sp.; assembly: GCA_040080075.1. Taxonomy (GTDB): domain Bacteria; phylum Pseudomonadota; class Alphaproteobacteria; order Rhizobiales; family Hyphomicrobiaceae; genus JANNFX01. Next base: position 1,477 of record JBEBJD010000132.1, read on the forward strand.
AGACGATGCTGCTTGAAGCGAGGATGGATGGCATCGCGCTTTGCGGTTGCCATCCCCAATGTTCGACAGCCTCGCTTGCGACCCATGCGTCAACGGTGGACTTCAAAAAGGACGCGGGATTAAGCGGGTCGGGATCGCCCACGAGCGCAAATCGAGCATCAATACCGCGGCTCTTCAAGATCTTGGCGGCATCCACGAATTCTTCGACCCCTTTATCTTTGAGAAGACGGGCCGGGAGCACGACCAGAGGCGTTCCTGGTGGGCAGGGCGTGACCGGAAAATCGCGCGGATCAACTCCGGAGCCGCGGATTAGCCTCACATCTTTGCCTCTGGCCAAGGACTGTTGGGCAAGGAGTGCTTGGTCGTCGCTATTTTGAATGATGACGCGTGTGTTGGGGGCTCTAAGTGCTAGGCCTAAACCGGCGCGCACGGCTGGCCGCAACGCTCGCGCCTTGGCGCTTTGCGACGAAAATACGTAGCCCAGCCCCATGAGCGCATTGACGATGCCGCGCACGCCGCTCGCCCGCGCTGCGATAGATCCATAGATGACTGGCTTGACCGACACGTGATGGACAATGCTGGGACGTTCCTGGCGGTAGAGTGCGATCAGGCGTGCGATCGTCTGGATTTCGAGAACTGGACCGAGCCCCGCCCGCTCGAAAGTGATCGGCAGCAGACGCAAGCCGGCGTTGCGGATGTTATCGCCATCCTTATTGACCCGCGTTGCAACGCTCACGTCGTAGCCCGCATCTTGAGCCGCGACCGCCAGCGCCAGGCGATGCGAAACGAAGTACCAGTCTTCCGATACTAGATAGAGCAGTTTTGGTCGCGCGCGTGCAAGGGCCATGTCGCAACTATTCCATAAATGCCGTGCGTGTCATGGGGCGAGATCCGGTACGCGCGTTGCCGGCTGAGCGAGGCTCTCATGCCAAGCCTGGAACATGAGCACCGTCCACAACTGGTAATGCAGATTGCGGTTGCCCGACAGGTGATCTGACCAAGCCTTGCGGATCGGGGCGGGCTTGAAAAAGCCCTCCCTGCTCAACCGGTCTTGCGCAAGGAGACTTTCGGCCCAATCCCGCAAGGGACCGCGCAGCCAGCTATCGATGGGAACGCCAAAGCCGGTCTTGGGCCGTTCCACCAGATTGCGCGGGACATGGCGGTATAGAACCTGCCTCAGCGGCCATTTTGAAAGACCATCGCGTCTCAAAATATCGAGTGGCAGCGTCCACGAAAATTCAACAAGCCGGTGATCGAGCATAGGCACGCGCGACTCAAGGCTGACGGCCATTGAGGCGCGGTCGACTTTGACCAAAATATCGCCGGGCATGTACCCAGTGAGATCCTGGTACATCATGCGCCGCATCGGACTGCCCAGTTCCTCAAGAAGCGCAATAAACTCAAGTGTGGGTTGGGGTTCATGGCCGCCTACCACAATGTCACTGGGTTGCTGCCATTGCGAGATAAGAGCCTGGTAGACTTCGACCTCGCTGTTGAGCCGGACTATATTGGCGGCTTTGTGCAATTTGTCGCCGGCGAGGCGTGGCCTCTTGCGCTCTGGGATGGCCGCCAAGGGCAGTCGCGCGATGGCATCCCAGACACGTGGCGGCAACGCCGTAATGGCCCGCGCCGCACCCGAGCGGGCAATCCGGGGAATACGGGACAGGATGGGCCACAACCGGTTGGCTATGTCATAGCGGTTGTAACCGCAGAATAATTCGTCGCCTCCGTCCCCCGATAGCGACACAGTGACCTTGCGGCGGGCCATTTGCGAGACCAGAAAAGTCGGAATTTGCGAGCTGTCGGCAAACGGCTCGCAATAGATCGACGCCAGTCGCGGGATAACCGCCATGGCCTCGTTCTTGGTCACATAGAGTTCGGTGTGTTCGGTGCCAATATGACGGGCCACGGCCTTGGCATAGTGAGCTTCGTCGTAGCCCGCCTCATGGAATCCAATGGCAAACGTCTTGATTGGACGCAGGCTCATGGACTGCATTAGCGCTACGACGGTCGAGGAATCGATGCCACCCGAGAGAAACGCACCTAGTGGCACATCGGCCATCATTTGACCGGCCAGCGCCTGGCGCAGCAATGCCTCTGTTTGGTCGACGGCCTCCTTGGGCGTGCCTTGGAACGGCTTGCGCAGGCCCTCGCGCGCCATGGCGCCGGAATCCCAATAGGTGTGAATAGTGCTGTCTCGCGCGCCGGGCTTTAACTCGAGAAAGGTTCCAGGCGGAAGCTTGTGAATGCCGCGATAGATGGAATAGGGCGATGGCACATGGTTGCGCCGCGTGTACATCTGCAGTGCATCGCGATCAATCTCACCTTGCCAATCTGGATGCCGTCTAAGTGCCTTTAGCTCAGATCCGAACAGGAACGTGCCGCCCGAAAGTCCGTAGTAGAGCGGCTTCTCGCCAAGTCTGTCGCGGGCAAGGATTAGACTGCGTTCGGCGCGATCCCATAATGCAAACGCAAACATGCCAACGCAACGCTGAAGTGCAGGACCTACCCCCCAAGCGGCAACGGCTTCGATGAGCACCTCTGTGTCGGAGTGTCCACGCCAACGAGGAGCCTTACCCTCGGCTGCGAGGCTTTCGCGCACGTCAGCATGATTGTAAATCTCGCCGTTGAAGACGATGACAAAGCGGCCGGAGTGCGAGGCCATGGGCTGATGGCCGGCCGGTGACAGGTCGACGATCGACAGGCGGCGGTGGGCGAGCGCAACGCCAGCGCCGTCATCCGTCCACACACCCTCGTCGTCAGGTCCGCGGTGAGCGATGGCGCTGGCCATGGCGCGGACGGTGTGCGGGTCCTGGGCCGACAAGGGTCCGCGTGCAATGAACCCTACAAACCCGCACATAGCCTATCAACGTCCCCGGTGGCTTAAGAAGTAAACTCTTAGCTAGTGACTCGAAATGAGGGCCGGTGTCCAGTCCCCCGCCGCACGAACAGCCGTTGACAGGCGCGGGATGGCAAAACAAGGTGCGCCACGGATGAGGCTGGCTGTCGCCTGAGTGCCTCCAACTTGAGCACATATGACCAATCTCAAGCCAAAGCCAAAGATCTTGTTCGTCACGCTGAGTATGGCTCGGGGTGGAACTGAAGGACATCTTCGAGAGATCGCGCCGCGCCTTGCCGCACGCGGATGGCCGGTGACAATTTATTGCTTAATCGAGAGTGGCCCTCTGGCTGAGGGTCTTTCGGCTCTAGGGGTCAGCGTGGTCACAAGGTCTGCCCGGGGGGGCAAAGCCAGCCGCCTTCCCAATGCGCTGCGTGCCGCAATGTCAGCCCCGCATTTGCTTGCCACGTTGCGCCGCTTGCGGCCCGGTATTGTCCATTTCTTTCTGCCCGCAGCCTATCTCATTGGTGCTCCGCTCGCGCTGCTGGCTCGCGTGCCCGTTCGCATTATGAGTCGCCGCAGCCAGAACGACTATCAATCGGCGCATCCGATTGCTGGCCGCCTGGAGCGCAAACTGCACGGGCGCATGAGCGCCATTCTGGGCAATTCCCGCCGCGTCGTGCGCGAGCTCATTGATGAGGAGAACTGCCGGGAAGCAGATGTCGGATTGCTTTACAACGGCGTGACGACGGAGCGTTTTGGGGATCAGCACGTCCGCTCTGAGAAGCGGCGCGAGCTCGGTCTTGATGACGGAGACTACGTCATTGTCACGGTGGCCAATCTCATCCCCTACAAGGGGCATGAGGATCTGCTGCGGGGACTTGCTATCGCGCGTGCAGAATTGCCGCCAGCATGGGTACTGTTGTGTGTTGGCCGCGATGACGGAATTGGAGACAAGCTTCAGGCGCTGGCGACGGAACTTGGGCTTGCAGCCCATGTGCGTTTCTTAGGTTCGCATGCCGGCGTGCCCGGCTTGCTGAGTGCTGCCGATATGGGCGTGCTGGCCTCGCACGAAGAAGGCTTCTCAAACGCGGTGCTGGAAGGCATGGCAGCTGGCCTGCCCATGGTGGTGACCGATGTGGGTGGCAATGCCGAAGCCGTCACGGATGGCGTGCATGGTTACGTGGTTCCGCCGCGCAATCCTCATGAACTGGCCCGCGCGCTGGGACTCATCGCCTCCGATACTGTCAGAGCCCAGGCCATGGGTGCGGCGGGCCGCCGGCGCATCGAGGAGCGGTTTTCCATGGACGCCTGCGTTGCCGCCTATGAAATCGTATACAATGGCGTGCTTGCGGGCGCCCACGCTGGAACTTTGGCTCCCGTGGCTGAACGGCCGGAGCTGGAAACTCCGGGCTAATATTTAGCGTAGGATTTTTCTTCGACGATTTTTGAGCCCAGGTGCATGTTGATTTCGCGCTTCACTGCGGCGCGCTCGTCATTGGTGCGATAAATGAGACGCGCGGTCTTGATGAAGGTGTCACCAAAGTCGCTTTTTCTTTCGCAGTCGCGGATGACATCCTCAAGATCCCAGATGCGGCCGTTCACTTCTTTGAGGCTGCTATAAAATTCAATCATCTGGCTGCTGGCCTGGATGTGGAGCTTTTCCTTTTCGCGCAACAGTGCCAATTCGCGCCGGATATTGTCGAGCTTGGCTGCATCCGTCAGGCGCTCTGACTTAATTTCAAGTATCGAGATTTTGTCGACAAGTTCGCCAGGCGCGATGGGGACTTCAATCAGGTCGGTCGTCATAGTGGGCTCCAGCGGGTCGAGTGCCGATCAGGCGGCTAATTGGCGAGTTACTACTGCTTGATTAGAAGACGTCGTCGAGTTCTTCAATCTCGGGTGTGCTGTCGTTGACACGCCCGTCCTTGCTGGGCTGAGCATCGTAGACGACGCGCGCGCGTTCCCAGTCCGCCGCCGTCATCGATGCACACTCGGCGGCAAAACCAATTTCCTGCCCGGACCCGACGAGAATAACGTCAGCGCTCATACCGGCGCCGCAGGCCGGTCCCCATGGTCCGGTGACGATAAGACTGGATTGTCCGAGCGTCGATTAGAACTGTGCCAGTGCCGGTTG
>JBEBJD010000098.1:0-6451 GCA_040080075.1 Hyphomicrobium sp.
CGTCTTAGCTGCGGGCTTGACGTTGCTTGCCGCCGCACTGGCCGGCTTAACTTTTGCCCCAGCCGGAGCACCGGCCACTGCCGGCGATTTTGACGAGACTTTTGCCGGAGTGCCAGTTGTGGCCGTTTTCTTGGTGGCAAGCGCATCAGCAGGTTTGCTGGCTACTGGCTTTGCTGGCTTCGTAGGCGCTGTTGCTGCACTCGCGGTTCCGGTGGTCTTTTTGGCTGGCGCCGCCGTGGCGGAAGAAGCCGGCTTGACCGGCGCAGCCTTGACCGTGTCAGCAGTCTTGGCAGAGGACTTTGGAGCGGGAGCTGCACTCGAGGGCTTCGGCACGGGCGCCGATTTTTGCTGCTCGACGGGTTTGACAGCCGGAGTAGCTTTTGCAGGCACAGGAGCGCCAGCGGCAGTCGCAGCGGCGGCCGCTGGTTTGGTGGCCGTAGCTGGCGCAGGAGTTGCGGCATTTGCGGCAGGTACCAGACCACCCGAAGCAGGAGGCGCGGTAACGGCCTGATTGGTACCATTGCCACATCTAGGCAAATCGGCAGGTGCGCGGGTCCATTCAAAACTCTTGCTTAGGCCAAACAAACCATATCCGGTGAGCTGCAATTTGCCGCCACCCAATGGTTTGATAGAGGCCTCATTTTCGGCCCCTTTTTTGGGATCATAAACAATACCACGGCCCCACGAGCCATCGGTCAGCGGTTGTAGATCGCGCAAGATCTGAAGTCCGCAGATCGGGCGCGACTGCTTGGAGGCATTCGGGTTGTGCCGGTCAAATAGAGGTTTGCCCTCGGCATTTAGTGGCTGTTTCAACCAAACAATACGGCCGCACATCCGGTTTCCGCACGGCGCTACTTCGATAGCACCCTCCCCCGCGCTATCGAACCAAACGCCTGTGACATTAGACGGCGTCTGAGCCGCGGCAGGCTTGATCATAGAGCCGGCAAATATTGCCAGAAACACCGCAATTAGTGCGTGAACTGCCTGCAAACGTGCTGGTTCATGGAGTTTGGATAGGGGCATGGCAATACTCTCGATATCCCATTGTCGCAGGTAGCAGGTAGGCCAGGAAAGCGGCAAAAACAGGGTCTTAGGTAGTCAATCGGGTGACTTGGAGTGCTCAGAATTGGCAGAGTCTGGTGAATTCTTCCTTATTTATGCCGTTCCTGTCTGATTTCGTTTCATTAAGTATCTCAAAAGTAATCTGAATGTACAAAGCTTCAGATCAAGAATTGAGTGATTCGAGCCTGCCTTGGAATTAGGTTCTATTGCGGTCCGTGTGCGTGATTGTGCCCCGGAATGGTTTTTCGGCTTTGGGTTAATAGATGGGCGGGTTTGCATCAGTTTTGGCAGACCCGGATTAGGCTGACGCGTGTCCTTGATACGGGGTTGATGGACGTCATAGGCGTTGCCATTGACGCAGACGAGGTAGGTGTAGTGCCCGCAGGGGCTTCGCCGTGCCGCATCTGGCAAGCAACACTGGCAGGATAGAATTTGGGAAGTAGCGAAGCTGGCCTAAGGTCAGCGCAACCGTCATAGTGTCTGAAAGTTTTCGATGATCCTGACTTTGGCTTTCCGAAATCTGTTCCACGATCGCATCCGGCTGGCCGTGACGCTGATCGGGATATTATTTTCAATTGTCTTGGTGGCTGTTCAATTGGGTCTCTATTTGGGATCAAGCCGCATGATTACTGGCATGATCGAACAATCAAAAAGCGATTTGTGGATCACAGCATTTGGCGCCAAGTCATTTGAAGAGGGCGGCATTCTGCTGACACCCCGCGAACGTCATCAGGCGTTGGCGACGCCCGGTGTCAAGGCCGTAATCCCTATAGTTGTTGCCTTTGCCGAGTGGCGCAAACCCAGTGGTGGTTCGACGCGTGTGGTGGTTGTGGGAACCGATGCAGAAGAAGGGGCGCTGGAGCCTTGGAGTCTGGTGAGTGGCTCTTGGGACGATATCAAGGCCCCTGAAGCTATTTCAGCTGATGACACTTACCTCAAACACTTGGATATTTCTGGCTTGGGCGCGACCGCCCAAATTGCCACCGGCCGAGTAAAAGTACGCGCTTTAACGCACGGCATACGCTCGTTTACACAGTCGCCTTATATCTTTACCCCAATTTCCAGGGCCCGCAGTCTACTGGCTGTCGATGGGGAGAAGGCTACTTTTCTACTCGTGCAATTGGAGCCGGGCGCCAGCGTAGAGGCGGTGCGCCAAGACTTACGCCAGCGCCTAGAAGGTTCTGAAGTTTTGACCAAGACCGAGTTCCGTGATCGAAGTCTCAATCAATGGCTATTCAACACCGGGGCGGGTGTGGCGCTGATCGGGGGAGCACTGCTCGGCATTCTGGTCGGCACCGTCATCGTCGCGCAGACGCTGTATTCGAGTACCAAAGATCATATCAATGAGTTCGCCACTTTGCGAGCGCTGGGTTCATCATCTGGGTACATTCACAAAGTTATCCTGGCCCAGGCCGGCCTCAGTGCAGTGCTTGGCTATGTGCTGGGGATGCTGATTTCACTGGCCGTACTCTATGCCAGCAGAAACTCGCCTCTGCCTCTAGTCATGACGCCGGGGCTGGCGATGTCGCTATTTGCACTGACCCTGAGTATGTGCGCGATTTCCGCAGTATCGGCGATCGTCAAGGTAACTAAGATCGATCCAGCAACGGTGTTCAGCAGATGAGCGGCGAACCAGTTCTCATTGCCGAGAATGTTGTCAAAGAGCTTGGCAAAGGCGCCGGCAAGGTCATGGCTTTGAAGGGTGTCAGCCTGACGCTGATGCCTGGAGAGCTGACACTTCTCATGGGGCCATCTGGCAGTGGCAAGACAACGCTGCTGTCGATCCTGGGATGCATCCTGACGCCAACTTCAGGCACCATTACCCTCGACGGTCAGGCAACGACGGGCATGTCCCCAGACGCTTTGGCGAAACTGCGGCGCCAGCACATCGGTTTCATTTTCCAATCCTACAATCTGTTCCCAACTTTGAATGCCCTTGAAAACGTGCGCATCGCTCTCGATGTACTTGGACAGAAAGGTTATCCAGCGGCTGCGCGCGCTGAGGAAGTTCTGCGTGAAGTCGGGCTTGGCAACAGGTTGCAGAACTATCCGGGCAATCTGTCGGGTGGAGAGCAGCAACGTGTGGCGGTGGCGCGTGCCATTGCGGCGTCGCCTTCTGTAGTGCTCGCAGACGAACCGACCGCTGCACTCGATAGCGTCAACGGCCATGCCGTTATGGCTTTGCTTGCGCGCATCGCGCGTGAGCAGAACCGTTGTGTGCTGGCAGTGACGCATGACCCGCGGACACTCGGCTATGCCGACCGTGTCGTGCGCATCGAGGATGGACGCATTGTAGGCGAGGACCGCCGGCCCGACGGACTCGACGCACCCGAAATTACCGATTTGACGAAGAAAAGGCGGACTAAGAATGTATAAGATCGATCCCACGGTATCAACATTGTCGATCACAGGCGCTGTGGCCCTGGGGCTTAGCTTGGTATTGAATATGGCGGCGCCCAGTGTCGCTCAACAGGTGTCCTCCATTTCGGCGAGCAGCGCTCACGCGGCCGATTCCGCAGCTCTGAGGCCAGCTTGGGCTGCTTCGGCGACAGGCCGCATCGAGCCCAAAGACGGCGAGATCCGCATCGACGCACAAGTGCCAGGTAGAATCGTCGAAGTAGGCGTGAAGTTGAACGATCATGTCCAGGAAGGAGACTTGCTGGTACGGCTCGACGACGAAGAGCTGTTTGCGAAATATGCGGCCGCTGAAGCGGAAGTGTTGGTGCGCGTGCGGGAGCGCGACGAAGAGCCAGCCAAAGGCATCGAACTCGACAGACGCAAGGCGGAAGATGCCTTGGCCGCGGCAGAGAGGGCTGTTTTCGAGGCCCGTCAGTCCGGTGATGAAGTGCAGCGTACAGCGCGGGTGGCCGGCAAGAGCGGCACTGATGACATCAAGAATGCCGCCAACCGCCTAAAGTCAGCGAAAGAAAAGCGATCGGCGGAGCGAGACGCTCTGGCTAAAATGCAGGCCAAGGATGATATGCCCCTCCCGACGCGGCTTGAATCCGGTCTGACCATTGCGCGTGCCGAATTGACCCAAGTCGAACAGGCTATTGAACGCACACGCATCCGCGCGCCATCCGATGGCGTGGTGCTCAATGTCTGGGCGAAGGCCGGTGAAACGGCAAAGACAATCGCTGAAAATTCCCTCGTGCTGTTTGGCGATCTGTCGAGCCTGCGTGTACGTGCCGAAGTGGAAGAGCGTGACGTTGTCAAAATCCGCACCGGTCAGCGCGTTGTGGTGCGCGCCGATGCCTATCCTGACCGCGATTTCGAAGGGGTCGTAACCTCAATGGCGCCGGCCTTGGGCCCGCCGCATATTCTGTCTCGCGGTCCGCGCCGTCCCAACGATGTTGAGGTTCTGGAAGTTCTGGCAACTCTAGATGGCCAGCCTGTTCTACTCACAGGAATGCGCGTTGATGTGTTTTTCAGGGCCGATAATGCGGTTGCTGTTACTCCTGCTAGTCCCGCGGCACCGGCAAAGCCGAACTGAATTTGCAACGTTTTAGCGGTTTCATAAACCTAAATGAGCAGGCGCACCGGCAATAGTGCGCCTGTTTTTTATGGTCCGGGCGGCGGCACTTTTGGCGGAGTGCTGTGCAGCTCTTTTCCGGATATGCGCACGGGGCCTTGGGCCGGTCGCGGTTCCAGGTCTTCGCCACCATCGTCTTCATCGGCCGCGCCGACGAAGTGGCCGATGATCCACGACGTCAGCCGCGAGAGATCGTCCATGACGGTGTAGAAAGAGGGTACAAACACAAGCGACAGGACGGTCGAGACCAGCAGTCCGCCGATCACAGCAATGGCCATGGGTGCGCGGAACTCGCCGCCTTCGCCCACCGCATAAGCGCTGGGAAGCATGCCGGCAGCCATGGCAATTGTGGTCATGACGATGGGGCGCGCGCGCTTGCGGCCCGCCTCTAGCAGCGCAGTGATGCGATCGGTGCCGCGCGCCTCCTCTTCCACCGCAAAATCTACCAGCATGATGGCATTCTTGGTCACGATACCCATCAACATGAGCAAGCCGATGTAAACGGGCATGCTGACCGGATTGTTGGTCGCCAGAAGTGCGGCGACTACGCCGCCAAACGACAAGGGCAACGACAACAGAATTGTGATGGGCTGAAACACGGACCCAAACAGCAAGATCAAGAGCCCGAGGACGATCATCAGCCCTGTGCCCATGGCGGTGATGAAGCCACTTGCAACTTCATCCTGGATCTCGGCGTCGCCCGTTGCTTGTACCCGCACGCCCCTAGGTAACTGTAGCTCTTTCACCGTTTCATCGAACTTTTCGCGCGCGGTGCCAAGCGCAAATCCCTTGACCAGATCGGCGCCGATTTCAGCCCGGCGCTCGCGGTCGAAGCGGTCGATAGAACTTGGGCCGCGGCCGAACGAAATATCCGCGACCGCCGACAAAGGAATCGCCTTGCCCGACGAACTCGTCATCCGCAACGTTTCAAGTCGCTGCATGTCGGCACGCGCACTTTCTTCAATCTGCACGCGAATAGGCACAAGGCGGTCGCCGGCGGTGAACTTGGCTAGGTTGGCTCCGACATCGCCCAAGGTCGCCACACGCACCGTCTCTGCAATCTGGTCGGGAGAAACGCCTAGATTGGAGGCGCGATCAAGTTTAGGAACGACGCGGATTTCGGGCCTGTCCATGGCGGCCCTAGAGGCGACGTTGAAAAAGCCGGGTTGAGTGCGCAGCGCACTTTCAATTTGCGAAGCGGCAGTTGCCAGGGCCTCTCCATCGCGCGACAATATAGAGAACGACAGTTCGCGTTCTCCGCGTTCGTTGACAAACCAAGCCCTGAGATCAGGAATATTGGCGACCTTTTCGGCCAGTATAGATTTCATCTGCTTTTGTGTGACGGTTCGCTCCGACTTGGGCTGCAGCACGACGGTTACGGCCGCGCGCCGGACTTCAAGCTGGCCAGTCGGCGACGTGCCACCCAGCACGAAGACGCTCTTCACCTCCGGTTGCGTCCTGATGGCGGCGACGATGCTGTCGGTGACTTTGCGTGTCGTCTCCAATTTCGATCCGGTCGGCAGTTCGGCGGAGATGACGACGCGCGAGGTGTCTTCGTCGGGGATGAACCCTGTTGGCAGTTTCGATGTGGCATAGATTGAAGCGCCAAACAGCACCAGGCCTGCAACGAGAGTCAGGTAGCGCACTCTCAATGTAGCTTTCAGCACCCGCACGTAGGCACGCATCACAAGACCGCCCTCGTGATCGGCCGGCGGCACGGGGCGCATGAGATACGCAGCCATCATCGGCGTAATCAGGCGCGCGACAAGCAGCGAAAACAAGACGGCTGCGGCAACCACCAACCCGAACTGCTTGAAGTATTGCCCGGCAATGCCCGACATAAAGGACACAGGGGCA
>JBEBJD010000345.1:0-6440 GCA_040080075.1 Hyphomicrobium sp.
CTTTCACAGTTCAGCTCATCATGGTTGGGCTGATGATCGCGTCAGTGTGGTCGTGGGCCATTATTTTTGAAAAACTATTCGCCTTCCGGCGGGCGCGCCGCGAGGCGGACAGCTTTGAGCAGACATTCTGGTCCGGGCAATCGCTCGACGAACTCTACAACGGCCTTTCGCGCGGCCGCACCATCGTCATGTCGGCGCTGTTTGTGGCGGCCATGCGCGAATGGAAGCGCTCGGTGGAAGGCAACATTCGCGCCATGGGTGGCATCCAGTTGCGTGTCGAGAAGGTGATGGACGTCACCATCAGCCGCGAAATGGAACGGCTTGACCGCCGCCTTTTATTCCTTGCAACCGTCGGTTCAACGGCGCCCTTCGTCGGCCTTTTCGGCACGGTGTGGGGCATCATGACGAGTTTCCAGGCCATTGCGGTTTCGAAAAACACGAGCCTCGCTGTGGTCGCGCCAGGCATTGCCGAAGCGCTATTTGCAACGGCGCTGGGGCTGATGGCGGCCATTCCCGCTGTCGTCTTCTACAACAAATTCCAGGCAGATTCGGCGCAGATCAGCCATCGGCTGGAAGCCTTTGCCGATGAATTCGCAGCCATCGTGTCGCGTCAGATCGACGTCAGGAGTTAAGTCTCACTCTAGCAGAAGGATGCTTCGTATGACGACCCAAAATGACCACCGGACAGGAGCGGCGGCGAAGCCGATGCATCACATCGGCAAGCTGCCGCGACACCGCCAGCGGTCATTTTCGGCCGCCCGAAGGGTCGCCTTGCCTGGCCGTCTGGTGCGTTGCCGTCACTTGACGATGGATAGCTATCGGCTGCGCGGCGGCGCCTGCCACACGTCTCTGGTCTGGCGATCAGACGAGGCATCCTTCTGCAAGGGTGGGTACTGATATGGGTGCAAGCCTCAAAGCAGCAGGAGGAGCGGGCGGACGCCGCCGCCGCGGCCGGCGCAGCGCGCCAATGAGCGAGATCAATGTCACGCCCATGGTCGACGTGATGCTAGTTTTGCTGATTATTTTCATGGTGGCGGCACCCATGCTGACCGGTGGCATTCCCGTTGATCTGCCGCAAGCCAAAGGTGATCAGCTGCAATCAAGCAAGGAACCACTGACCGTTTCTCTCGATGCCAAAGGCGATATCTATATCGCTGAAGCCAAAGTGGGTATCGATGAACTGGCAGCCAAGCTCAAGGCCATCGCCAAGAACGGCGTCGAAGAGCAAATCATCATCAAGGGCGATCGTGCCATCGCGCATGGGCTGGTGCTCAAGGTCATGGGCCGCATTCGCGAGGCGGGCTTCCGCAAGGTCGCATTCCTGACGGACAGCGAAAGCGGAGGCTGAAGCCGCGATGCACGCTGGCTTGATCATTTCGATAGTGCTGCACGCAGGTTTGTTGCTGTGGGCGCTTTTCGTTATGCATGGGACCCCGGCTTTGAAGCCGCCCGAGCCGGAAGCCGTCGAAATCGCGCTCATCACGCCGTCTGAGTTGCTGCGCCTGAAGCAGGGCGACGTCAACACCAAGGAACTCGAAGCCAAAGCCAAGGAGAGCGAGCCTAAGCCCGACATCTCCAAGACGGAAGCCGAGAAGCCAAAACCGGTTACGTCTGACAAGCCGCCCGAGCCCGAACCAGCGCCGCCAGAACCCGAGCCCGCAAAGACCGGGCAGCAAGCCCCCGATCCGATTGCCGAGAAGCTTGCCGCAATTCCGCCCGAGCCCACGCCTGCTCCTGGCCCGTCACCAGACGAGTTGAAAAAGATCGAAGAGCAAAAGCAGATCGAAGAGGCCAAGAAGAAGGCCGACGAGGCGAAGCAAAAGGCCGAGGACGACAAGAAAAAAGCTGAAGAAAAGAAAAAGGCCGACGAGAAAAAGAAGGCCGACGAGGCCAAGAAAAAGAAGCTCGCCGAAGAAAAGAAGAAGAAGGAAGCCAAGGAGCAGGCCGACAAGCTGGCAGCCCTACTCGACAAGGATCCGTCAAAGCGTGGCGCGCCTCAGGCGGCATCCACGCCAACAAAACCCACCGACTATAAGGGGCCGGTGGCGGGCGCTGAAAAAGGCAACGACACGGTGCTGTCGGCGCGTGAGCAGGATTTGTTGAAAGGCAAACTCAAATCGCAGTTGGCACGGTGCTGGAATCTGCCCGGTGGAGGTGGTGGCACAGAGACGCCCGTCGTCACCTTGAAGTGGCGCTTGCGAGTTGATGGTGGACTGGATGGCGAGCCACAAGTTGTGAATCCAGGCACAGGGGCCTTTGCGGGCCTTGCCGTAGAATCAGCGATGCGCGCTGTAAAAAACTGCCAGCCTTTCACATTGCCGCCCGACAGTTATGCGGCTTGGAAGGAGATCGAATGGGATTTCGATCCTCGCCAGATGCTATAGGACGCCGCGTGCAATAGGTGCTGGCCTTGGTGCCAACCTCCCTCCGTAAATCATAGGTGATCACTCGTGACAACTCCGCTTCGACTTTCAAGCATCAAGGCTCGCGCGCTGAGTGTTTTGAGGAATAGCGTCATTTTTTTCCGTCATCCCAGCGTCAATGCGAAGCCAAGCGAACGCATGGACGGCCGGGATCCATACGGCAAGCAATTGAAACTCCTCGAGCGGGCTATCCCCTTCCAGGTTGGACTTGGACGGATACCGGCCTGTCCCGCAAGGGGACTCCTTAGTAGTCGCGCCGGGATAGCGGTCCTATCGATGTTGGGTGGATTGTTGATGGTCTCGCCCGCTCACGCTCAGCTCAAAGGCGCGCAGACGCAGGGCAACATCGCACCAATTCCCATCGCCATCCCCGCGTTCTTGGGCGAAGATCTGCAACTTAGCACCGACCTTGCCAATGTCATCGCCGGTGACCTGGCCGGCACGGGCCTCTTTGATGCGCTCGACCGGGCCTCGTTTTTAGAACAAGTGCGCGATGTCAACGCACTGCCAAATTTCAACAATTGGCGGCAAATCAAGGCCGACGCGCTGTCGGTAGGGCGGGTCTCGCGCGGCGCCGATGGCCGCATCACAACCGAATTCCGGCTCTGGGACACGGGCACGGGTAAACAGCTCGCCGGTCAGCGCTTTGCTGTCGCTGCTACAAGCTGGCGGCGCGCTGCGCATATCATTGCCGACCAGATCTATGAGCGTTTGACCGGCGAAAAGGGTTACTTCGATACCCGTGTCGTTTTTGTGGATGAGACCGGTCCCAAGACCAAGCGCGTGAAGCGGCTCGCCATCATGGATCAGGATGGAGCCAACGTGCGACTTCTCACTCAGGGCCAGGAACTGGTGCTCACACCTCGTTTTTCGCCGACTAACCAGGAAATCGCCTTCATGTCATTTGCCCGCGACCAGCCGCGCGTGCTGCTCATGGATCTCAACACGGGGCAACGTGAAGTTCTGGGCGACTTCCCCGGCATGACGTTTGCGCCGCGCTTCTCGCCTGATGGCCAGCGCATCATCATGAGCCTGCAGACCGATGGCGATTCCGATCTCTATGAAATGGATTTGCGCACCAAGCAGTCGCGCCAACTGACCAATGCACCTGGCATCGATACGGCACCTTGCTATTCTCCCGATGGGCGCCAGGTCGTGTTCGAGTCGGACCGCGAGGGCACCCAGCAGCTCTACGTCATGAATTCTGACGGCTCGGGCACGCACCGTATCAGCTTTGGCGAGGGCCGGTATTCGACGCCCGTCTGGTCGCCACGCGGCGACTACATCGCGTTTACCAAGCAGCAGGGCGGCCGATTCCTTATCGGCGTGCTGCGCCCCGACGGCCAGGGTGAGAGAATTCTGTCAGAAGGGTTCCACAACGAGGGGCCAACCTGGGCCCCCAATGGCCGGGTTCTGATGTTCTTTCGTGAAGATCAGGGCTCGCCAGGAGCGCGAATCTTTTCCGTGGATTTGACCGGCTACAACGAAAAAGTGGTCCAGACGCCCTCGTTCGCCTCTGACCCGGCTTGGGGACCTGTGTTGAATTGAGCCGGGGCTTTACGGGGATTTAACCCTTCATAGGTACACTCTGGACCTATGCCCCTGCGTAGCGGGGCTCCCATTTGTTGAGTAACATCAGGCTCTTCCTGCACATCTACCGGTTGCGAACGGAGTGTAGAGGAGCCCATAACACGCAGTGGCATTTTCGCATCTGTTTGGTTGGAAAACAGTGGCTTTGGCCCCTCTTATCTTGATCAAATCGGGCCATCCAAGTACCCCAGTAGTCGGCTCGGTGCCGAGACAGCTTATGGAGGATCGATCATGCAGGGTTTTAAGGGGCTGGTTGTTCTTTCCGCCGCAGTTGTGGCTGTTGTTCTCGGCGCATGCCGTCGTGAAGAAGCAGCACCAATGAAGCTTGGTGCTGAAGTTCCGGCTGCTGCTCAAGTAGCTCACTAAATTTACATCCGGTGCAAGCCGGGACAACACAGGAGAAAGACTATGAAGGGCGCAATCGTTCTCGCCGCTGCTATCGTTGCTGTAGCTCTCGGCGCTTGCCGTCGCGAAGAAGCAGCTCCCATGAAGCTCGGCGCTGAAGCCCCCGTGGCTGGCCAGGCTCGCTAAGAGCTTAAGAGTTTCGTCTGGGGCAGCTGTTCCCGGGCGTTGCACTGCATGATCGAGCTGCCAACGCTTAGCGCTGGCAGCTCGTTCTGTTTTATAGGTTGCGGATCAATGGCTTTCTGCCCTTTGAGGAGAAAGCAAAGCTGCTCAATTGTGCGGGCAGGTGCGTCACATTGCTGGGGTTTAGTCTCCAAATCATCCCCATTCTCGGCCACATTTTGGTACGAAGGGTCGGTTATCCCAAGCACTGGGATTCGAGATTCTATAGGCTCCGGGTGCAATTTTCCCGTCGAGCTGCGAAAGGACGGAAAATGGCGGCCCCAGGATTCACCGGACTATTGCGCGCAGTCATGCTGACGGCCGTTGTTCTGGCTGCAGGTGCTTGTGCCAATCAAGAGACCAATCCCGAAACCGCGCTCAATGGTCAGGGCCGGGATGGCAAAGGGCCGGTTACGCCCGGGACGCAGCGTGATTTCAGCCTCAACGTGGGAGATCTGGTTTATTTCTCGTCCGACAGCTCGGATCTGACGCCCGAAGCCCAGGCAATCCTTCAGAAGCAAGCGCAGTGGCTGAAGCAATACTCGCAGTTTACGATCACAGTCGAAGGGCATGCTGATGAGCGTGGCACGCGCGAGTACAACATCGCACTCGGTGCCCGCCGTGCCACTTCAGTGCGCAACTACTTGGCGCAAAATGGTATAACCGCTGCACGCATGCGAACCATTTCGTATGGCAAGGAACGTCCTGTGGCCGTGTGCGATGACATCTCTTGCTGGTCCCAGAACCGGCGCGCACAAACGGTTCTCAACAGCCGCGCCGCATCGTAATTCTTATGCGGCGCAACCCACCCTCACGCACGCCCAGCACGCTATAATTTAGCCGTATTAAGCGGTTAGCCCACAACAAATAATGTGGGACCGCTTAAAGGGTTTGCTGATGCGCCGCTCCGGCGTCCGGTTTGTTGAGTATAGCGCCCGCGCCGCTTTGTTGTTTGGCGCTCTGATTGGCGCCGTCATGCTCGTCTCGCTGCCAGGATTGTCACTGCCAGTAATGGCCGAGCAAGCCCGATTACCGTCAAAGCCAAATCGGGAAGTTCTGATCGGCACGGTTGATGTGCCTGCGGTTGCGCCTCAGGCGGTGCCTCAGAGTCTGGCCACAGCATCGGACTATTACTCGCAGGCTTTGCAAGCGCTGGAAGCCGGTAACTTCCCTTCGGCAGAGCGCCTGTTTGAACGAACAATAGAGGCTGATCCCAACGGAACTCACGCCGGAGATGCCCGGCGGCATCTTGGACAGTTGTATTCCTCAGCCGGCGTGCCGGGTGGGACTGTTGCGGGGCCGCCCCGGACCGTAGATCAACAACTAACTCCGGCTGATTCCAATCTTCGCAAGGCCGATTCTCCTGCCTCCGATGAGACAGATGATGGTCCCAGCCGGTTCATTCCCGGTCACCGCCAAAGGCCACAGCCTTCAGATGAACAAGAGCAGTTGCTGACCGAGGCCGGTGACCGTGTCTTCTTTAGCGCGGGCAGTGCGGAATTGGGCAGCCGCGCGCGCGAAGTCCTAGCAGCTCAGGCTGTCTGGTTATCCAAACGCACGGAATGGAACGTGACAATAGAGGGGCATGCCGATGATCCTTCGCTCAGTGAGCAGGAGTTGGAAGATATTTCAGAAGCCCGCGCCCGTGCTGTGAAGGACCGCTTGATTTCGGAAGGAATTGCGGCGAAGCGGCTCTCAGTGGTGCCGTGGGGCCGCAGCGCTCCAATTTCGGCATGCTCTGAAGCAGGGTGCCAGGCCCAAAACCGCCGTGCCATTACGGTGCTAACGCCCCGGCGCGGTCCAGGGCAAAGGGATCTGAGCCAGCAAATCGGTCCCAAACGGCTCGGTGCAAGCGGCCCA
>JBEBJD010000161.1:0-6434 GCA_040080075.1 Hyphomicrobium sp.
GTGATAAGGCGATTGAGCCGCTTCAACTCAAGTTGAATTTGCTGCACCAGTTGAGCGCGCTGCTCTTCAGACTTGGCATAACCCAGTGACTCGGCCGTTGAACGCGCCGCCGTCAGCGGATTTTTCAGCTCGTGGGCGACATCGGCGGCAAACCGCTCACTCGCCGCAATACGCCGGTAAAGTGACGCCGTCATCGAGCGGAATGCACTGGCCATTTGCCCCACCTCGTCGGTACGGCCTTCAAATTCCGGTAATTCCTGTCGAGCTGAAATGCTTCGGCTGACATGATCGGCCGCCTCCGATAAGCGGCGCATGGGTCCTGCAACTGTGCGAGCCAGCAAGAATGAGGTGAGAATGGTGGCACCCAGCGCAATGGCCGCAAGTGTCCAAATCAATGATCGTTCTTCATCGAGTACCGCATCAATTTCGCCCGGTGGCGTGGACAACAGTAGGACACCTTGAACAACGGCCAGTTGTTTAATGGGAATAGCCATGGACACGATCTGCTCGCCCACATCATTTAGGAGAAGCATAGGCGTCGACGACCCCGACATAGCCATCTTTACTTCAGGATAAGAGAAGCCATTTCCGCTGCCGATCTCCTGGTACACGGGCAAATCTTGATCGATTAGCCACGCCTTGAGCCGGGTCCAAAAATTCTTCGTCTTGAGACGTTGAGTGCTGGGCACGAGTGGCTCACCGCGCGAGATCTGACCGCGCGTCAACAGCGTTGCTGAATCGACCACCAGCGTTCCGTCGCGGTCGTAAATGCGTGCCCGCGTCTTGGTCGGCTGGCTCAAGCGGCGCAAAATGGGCGCTACGCGCTCCGGCCTTATTGAAAGTTCGAGTTTGGCGAAACCATCATCGCGAAAGGGAACCAGTGAATCGGCCCTGACGCCCAATTTGTCAGGATTGAAATGCAAAGTGCCCTTTTCGACTCGGGCATCGCCGGCAATCGCCGCCGCGATCATCTCGCCTTGAACTCTAAGTGACTCGCGCTTCGCATCAATGAGCCAAGCGTGATACTGGCTCAAATAGTGGATGCCGCCGATCAGGAGCAACAGACCAAACAAATTGGCCGCCAGAATCCGGCGCAACAAGCTCTTTGATAGGAAACGCGCAGGCGCTGTCTGGCCAAGCCAAGCCAACGCCCGCGCCAATGGACCGGGAAAATCTACGACAGGATCGATGCCGGAAGCCGCGTCCGCCAAGCGCTTTGCTCCAGATCCCAGGTTTTCCAAGATCCCGCCCGAGCTTACCGATCGATCTGTCTCAAGCGCCATCATGCCTCCCAGAACCGGAACAGATAAGGCTCCGGACTGCACGAGGGGTAAAGTTACGCTTCTTGCTTGGTCCGGACAGTCTTACCTGAGGGTACTTAGGCTTCCTTGAAGCGATAGCCAACGCCATAAAGCGTTTCAATGACATCAAAGTCGTCATCGGCCTGCTTGAATTTCTTTCTCAAGCGCTTGATATGACTATCAATTGTTCGATCATCAACATAAACTTGATCGTCGTATGCGGCATCCATCAGCGCGTCGCGGGTTTTAACAACGCCAGGGCGCATGGCGAGCGCCTGAAGGATCAGAAATTCGGTGACCGTCAGGATGACAGCCTTGTTGTCCCAATGGCATGTGTGACGCTCAGGATCGAGCTTCAACTTACCACGTTCCAGAATGCGAGCAGCTTCGGCCGCCGTCTGGTTGCCTTCCTTTGGCTGGAACCGGCGCAGGATCGAGCGTACCCGCTCAATAATCAGCCGCTGTGAGAATGGCTTAGTGATGTAGTCGTCAGCGCCCATCTTAAGCCCGAACAGCTCATCAATTTCCTCGTCTTTCGAGGTCAGGAAAATGACCGGCATATCCGACTGCTTGCGCACCCGGCGCAGCAATTCCATCCCGTCCATACGTGGCATCTTGATGTCAAATATGCCAAGATCCGCGGGTGTTTCGGTCAGACCTTCGAGGGCGGCTTCGCCATCTGTGTATGTTCTAACCTTGTAGCCTTCAGCCTCAAGCGCCATGCCGAGCGAAGATAAGATGTTGCGCTCGTCGTCGACTAGAGCGATCGTCGTCTTGTCTTTCATGTTCTCCCCGCCCCATAATGGCGATTTGCTGTCCTTGGGCGGTTTATGTCCCTAAGGTGGATCAATTGTGGCAGGTTCACTTTTGATCGCATGCGCCTGAACCCAGCGTGAACAGGCTGCATAGGCGAGAGTGAGCCCACGAGCAAGCAATCATGACGAATCCGGCCGCAAACGACGCTATTGCCTCAACCCCACACCTGAGCCCGGCCGCCGAGGCTCGTGAACTTGTCCGGCGGGGCCTGAAGTGCGCTCTTGGCACCTTGGCAAGCCAAACTGGAACGCTGTCGCAAGGTAGCGCGCCCAGTAGCCAGCCAAATACCCCCTATGTATCCCTTGTGACCGTCGCATCGGCCCACAACGGTGCGCCGGTTGTTTTGATTTCTAGACTTGCCCTGCACACCCAAAATCTCCTGATCAACCCTGTTTCCAGCCTACTCTTTGACGGCACCAGCAGCACCGGGAATCCATTGGCGGGCGGGCGCGTTACCCTCATGGGACGGTTTAGCCCGACGCAGAACCCCGACGATCATCGCCGGTTTCTGACGCGCCACCCCGAAAGCCGGATGTATGCCGATTTTCCCGACTTCGGGTTCTTCAAGTTGGATGTTGAACGCGCGCATTTCATTGGCGGTTTTGGCCGCATCGTCGATCTTAAACCAGACGATCTACTGCTTGATCTGACAGGCGCCGATCAGTTGATTGCTGCAGAGCAAGATATCGTCAATCACATGAACAACGATCATGCTGATGCACTGGAACTCTGTGCCACACGGCTGGCAGGTTGCCGCCCCGGGACCTGGCGGATAACTGGTCTTGACCCAGAAGGCTTTGATCTCACCGGCGACGGCGTGGCCGCACGCGTCCTTTTTGGCGCAAAAGTAATGTCACCCAACTCGGCACGACTGGAATTGGTTCGCTTATCTAGGGTTGCCCGTGAGCTCCCAGCGGCTTCGTGAAATCTGGGCAAAGGGCTGGCTGCGACTTAGATTGTGAACAATTCACATCCTGATTTAGCCCGCTGGAAACACGATGGGCGCGTCAATGTACTTTCGGCCAACTTGTATTTCGCAAGTGCGAAGACTAGCAACAGGGTGTTAAATGGAACAGCAATCGAGTAATTGCCCCGGCCATTTCCGTTGCGAGTCCCGCCCCCGTCGCCCGAAGCACGGGCTTTGAGGCACCTTTCGGTCAACTCTTGCAGAGCATCCATGTCAAACGAGATCTTTCCACTCAACGCTTGCCGCAAACTGCACATCAACAACACAGCGCCCGAACTCGTGGAGTTTGCCATCCGGCGCAATGAGGGGCGGCTTGCCGCGTCTGGCGCCTTTTGTGTGGAGACGGGACAGCACACGGGCCGTTCTGTGCAAGACAAGTTTATCGTGCGCGATGACGACACTGAACACGCCATCTGGTGGGACGCCAACAGATCTATGTCGGAAGAGCAGTTCGACCGGCTGCTTCACGATTTCCTTGCCTTTGCCAAACTCAAGGATCTGTTTGTTCAGGACCTGTATGCGGGAGCCGATTCAGAGCATCAGCTGCCTTCGCGTATTTTCTGCGAATATGCATGGCATGCGCTCTTCATTCGCCATCTCCTGCGCCGTCCAGCTGCTGATGCCCTTGATAGCTTCTATCCCGGCTTCACCGTTGTGGACTTGCCTAGCTTCCGCGCCGCACCCGAATATCACGGCACCCGGAGCGAGACGGTCATTGCCTGCAACTTCACCCGCAAGATCGTGCTTATTGGCGGCACGTCGTATGCTGGCGAAATCAAGAAGAGCGTGTTCAGCTATTTGAATTACCGCCTGCCGGCGCGTGGCGTGATGCCCATGCACTGTTCGGCCAACGTCGGGAAAGATGGCAAAAGCGCAGTCTTTTTTGGATTGTCGGGCACCGGCAAGACCACGCTTTCCGCAGAACCTTCGCGAACCCTGCTCGGCGACGACGAGCACGGCTGGTCGCCTTCAGGTATCTATAATTTCGAGGGTGGCTGCTACGCGAAGACCATCCGCCTCTCGAAGGAAGCAGAACCCGAGATTTTCGCCGCGTCCAGCCGTTTTGCGTCGGTTCTTGAAAACGTAGCCGTCGACCCTATCTCGGGACAGACGAATTTCGACGACGGCCGGCTGACCGAAAACACCCGCTCCGCTTATCCGCTCGAATACATTTCGAACGCCAGCCCGACAGGCGTGGCAGGCCATCCCCATAACATCGTCATGCTGACTGCGGATGCCTTCGGCGTGTTGCCGCCGATCGCCAAATTGACGCCGGCGCAGGCCATGTACCATTTTCTGTCTGGCTACACAGCCAAGGTGGCAGGCACAGAAAAAGGCATGGGCGCTGAACCTCAAGCGACGTTTTCAACATGCTTTGGTGCTCCGTTCATGCCGCGGCATCCCTCTGTCTATGGCAACCTGCTGCGCAAGCTGATCGCCGAGCACAAGGTCGACTGCTGGCTGGTCAACACCGGTTGGACCGGCGGCAAATATGGCACCGGTACGCGGATGCCAATCAAGGCCACGCGCGCTTTGCTCAATGCCGCTCTGTCAGGCGATCTCAAGTCTCAGCCAATGCGGGTTGACCCGATCTTTGGCTTTGAGGTGCCGCTGTCGCTGCCAGGAATTGATAACAAGATACTCAATCCGCGCGACACCTGGGCCGACCCGAAGGCCTACGATCAAATGGCCGCCAACCTGGTCGGCATGTTCACGCGCAACTTCGAAAAATTTGCCAGCCACGTTGGACCTGAGGTGGTGGCAGCTGGCCCCGTTATCAGCCGCGAGGCGGCAGAATAAGCCGATTCATCCTGGCAGCCTCTGTCGCGGCGCACCTGGAGCACTTGTCTTGTGAAGTGGAGCCCGGTTCGTCGTAGAAAATTCGACAAAACAAGCGACAAGAGCGCCGGGCTCATTCCACTAGATCGCAAGGCGCTCCAGAATGGCGTGTTGCGATTAGCGCAGAGAATCGACACAGACCTCTGATGTCATGCTATAATTTGCCGTGTGGGAAGGGATCGTTGGACCCGGTGCCAGATCGGTCTGGCCCGCCGAGGCTGGACTGGTCGCATGCTCAGCTGGCTGAGAAAACGCCTTGATGCTGCCGCTTCTCCATCGACGCAATGCCGGCGCGATGGTCCGCTCTGGCGCGTCAGCTTCAGCGACACGCTTGTCCGCCTCACCAAGCCTGACGGCACATCTAACGAAATAACGTGGGCGCAACTGGCCTGCGTCGGAATTTTGACCACGTCTGATGGACCTGCGGCTCCCGATTTGTTCTGGCTCCTGCAACAGCAGGATCGCGGGACAAACCTTGTGTTCCCCATGGGGGCTGAGGGCGAGCATGAATTGCTTCACGAAATGCAGACGCGTCTTCCCGGCTTCGACAATATGACCGTCATCGAAGCCATGAGTTCAACTGACCCGGCCGGATTCGTCGTCTGGCAAGCTGGGGAACAGGGGTCTCTTTCCTGACCCGGCTTTAAGGTCAACTATTCCGATTGCTGCGAGCCCGCAGCAACAGTAGTCACCGCCACCTGAGCGTCGAGTTCAGCCAGCACAGCCTTGGGAATGAGCACTTTGTCTATGATATGAATGATTCCATCCGAGGCCAGGATATCCGGCTTGATGATCTTGGCACCGTCAACGTCAATGCCCCGGCGTGTCGTAATTTCAACCAGCGACCCGTCAACGGCATCCACGGCGTAGTGTCTCGCGCTCGCCTTGAGCAGCCGTTCCGTCGAAAATTCTCCAGGTATGGCATGGTGCATCAGGATGATCGCCAGTTGGGCACGGTTCTCTGGCGCCAATAACTTCGTTCGCAATCTCTCTGGCAGAGCGGCAAACGCATCATCCGAGGGAGCGAAAATAGTGAGCGGGCCGATATCGGCATCTGGCTCATCGAGACCCGCCAGCTTGGTGGCCTCTATCATTCGGGTCAGCACTCCGCTGCTCTCGGCTGCGGCCTTCAAACTCTGCTTTTCCATCACGCAATCGCCGGCTTGTGAACGGGGCGCAGCACACGTTACCCCGGCAAAACCCACTAAGACCCCGACCAGCCCAAAAAGCCGCCTAGATCTTGTTCCCATTTCAGCCCCCCCAATTCGAAAATGAGTGTACTTAAAAAAATGTCCCCGGCCTGGCAGACGCTGCTACGAGCCAAAACGTCGAGACTCGAATGCAGCCTTGAGCCAAGCGCGTGTGCCAAATGGTCTCAGTATTCGCTACAAACTGCAATCGGGAAAACGTAAGTTGTGCGTGTTGATCGTCGTGAATTGATATTCGTGCACCTCCTCTACCCGCTAGAGCACGATCAACTTAAACGGAATCGATTGGGGATTCACACGGGC
>JBEBJD010000067.1:0-6388 GCA_040080075.1 Hyphomicrobium sp.
AAAAGTGTGTGTTCAACAGTTGAGCCGTATCTTTCGCCGGTTATCGACAGGTCATCCTCATTCACGGCTCCTGCAACACTTCTGCCAAGTCTCTGATGGACTTCGATTCAAACCAGACTAGTAGCTTGACGCTCGAGAGCACACCCGGTTTAGTCGGCCCACTTCAAACTTGAGGGAAACCTGGGGGTGACCTGGGGACTGCGGCCAATCACCGATATCCCCTGCCCTAATAAGAGTAAGAATAACCTAAGAAATATCTTCTCTAATATTAGAAGGCACCATGACAGCGACGCTCGTCCCAGCCTCACTCGCCGCCAAAAAGGGTGCACCCCCTTACAGATTTCTATCGCCGTTCAATGGACAGGCACTGTCACCGCCGCCAGTTTGGCTGATGCGTCAGGCCGGGCGTTACCTACCCGAATACCGGGCAACGCGATTGAAGGCCGGTAGCTTTCTCGACCTGTGTTACAACCCAGCCCTTGCGGCGGAAGTCTCCCTGCAGCCTATTCGCCGGTATGGCTTCGATGCCGCGATCCTGTTTTCCGATATTTTGATCGTTCCAGATGCACTTGGCCAAAAAGTTCGCTTTGTTGAGGGCGAAGGTCCGCGCCTCGATCCGATCCGGTCTGCCGGCGAGCTGGCACGGCTGAACCTTACTGGCACAGGTGCTACCTATGCGCGGATCTGTGAAACCGTGCAGAGGTTGCGTCAGGATTTGCCAAAGGAAACGGCTCTGATCGGATTCTGTGGTGCGCCGTGGACTGTTGCGACCTACATGGTCGGCGGTCAGGGCTCGACCGATCAAGCTCATACGCGCGCATGGGCCTATCGCGATCCGCAAGGCTTTGGTCAGCTCATCGAACTGCTTGTAGAAACGTCGATTGAGTACCTGTCAGGGCAAGTGAAAGCAGGCGCTAACGTTCTGCAAATATTCGATAGTTGGGCCGGAAGTTTGCCCGACGTGGAGTTTGCCCGCTGGGTCACGGCACCCACCACACGCATGGTTGGCGAATTAAAACGGCGTCATCCAGAGGTGCCGGTGTTGGGCTTTCCGCGTGGAGCAGGCGCGTTAGCGGCGGGATTTCTGACCCAGACAGGTGTTGACGGTATCAGTTGCGATACCTCTCATCCGGTCAGCGGCATGCGGGAACTACAGTCGAGCGGCAAAGTGGTGCAGGGCAACCTTGATCCGCTGTTGCTCGTTGCGGGTGGACCAGCGCTGGATGCGCGCGTCCGTGAGCTGGTTACGGCACTAGGGGACAAGCCGTTTATTTTTAATCTTGGGCATGGAATCGTGCCAGAAACGCCGCCAGAGAACGTGGCGCGTTTGTTGGACGTGTTGCGCGACGGCAAGCCGCCGGTAGCCCAAAAGGACTCCGCCTGATGCTTTGGCTGAAAGCACTACACATCATGGCGGTGATCGCCTGGATGGCAGGACTGTTCTATCTGCCCCGGCTTTACGTCTATCACGCCGATGCCAAGCCGGGGTCGGAGCTCTCCGAAACGTTCAAGGTGATGGAAGAACGGCTTCTGCGCATCATCATCAATCCGGCCATGATCGTGGTATGGCTGACCGGACCCCTGCTAGCGTATCTCCAGGGGGTCTATGCAGATGGCTGGTTTTTGGCCAAGTTCACACTCGTATTTGACATGTCAGGGTTCCATGGCGCCCTGTCGAAGTGGCGCAAACAGTTCGCCGCCGGTACCAACGTCCGGCCCGCCAGATTCTACCGGGTAGCCAATGAGGTCCCCACTGTCTTGATGGCCCTAATCGTCCTCTTGGTTGTGCTCAAGCCGTTCTGAACTGGGTTTTCTGACCCAAATCCGAAATTTAAAGTGCGATATGCCTCGTAAACATCTTTCGCACGGCGGCAACGTCTGCTATTTGTTTGATCGTTCTCAATAAATCTCAAGGCCTCTCCGGCTATCGAGACTGCCGCCAATGACCGGGTTCCGGTTTGGCTGGCTTTCGTGCAGCAGTTTCTGTTGCACGCCCACCCCTGTTCCACGGTTCAGCACACATACGACTTCCCGCCCCATCGCTGAGACCGTCTTGGAGTTTTCCATGACTGAAATGAAATTAGAAGATCTTAAACTGAAAACTCCGACGGAGCTCTTGAGCTTTGCCGAGGAGTTGGGTGTCGAAAACGCTAGTACACTGCGCAAGCAGGAGCTTATGTTTGCTACTTTAAAGCAACTAGCCTCAAAAGACATCGACATTACTGGTATTGGCGTAGTTGAAACCTTGCCGGATGGCTTTGGTTTCCTACGATCTCCGGATGCAAACTATTTGCCTGGACCGGACGACATTTATATTTCGCCCTCGCAAATCCGGCGCTTTGCGCTGCGCACCGGCGATACGGTAGAAGGGCAGATCAGAAGCCCTAAAGATGGCGAGCGATACTTCGCGCTCATCAAAGTCAACAAGGTCAACTTTGAAGATCCCGATCAGATCAAACACAAGGTTCACTTCGATAACCTGACGCCATTATATCCGACCAAATGGCTGAAGATGGAAATCGAAGATCCGACCATCAAAGACTTCTCGGCCCGTGTGATCGATATCGTGTCGCCACTGGGTAAAGGCCAACGCGGTCTGATCGTCGCTCCACCCCGCACAGGTAAAACGGTGTTGTTGCAAAACATTGCCCACGCCATCGCTGCCAATCATCCCGAGTGCTATCTGATCGTACTGCTGATCGACGAGCGGCCCGAAGAAGTCACCGATATGCAGCGTTCTGTGAAGGGCGAAGTTATTGCCTCCACATTTGACGAACCGCCGTCACGCCACGTGCAAGTTTCGGAAATGGTCATCGAAAAGGCCAAACGGCTTGTCGAACACAAGCGCGACGTGGTCATTCTGCTCGATTCGATCACGCGTCTTGGGCGCGCCTACAATACCGTGGTGCCGTCCTCAGGTAAGGTTTTGACGGGCGGCGTCGACAGCAACGCCCTGCAGCGCCCCAAGCGCTTTTTTGGTGCAGCCCGAAACATCGAAGAGGGTGGCTCTTTGACCATCATCGCTACAGCACTTATCGATACCGGTTCGCGCATGGACGAAGTCATCTTCGAAGAATTCAAGGGCACCGGTAACTCGGAAATCATCCTCGATCGCAAAGTTTCGGATAAGCGCGTGTTCCCCGCTATCGACGTGGCTCGCTCTGGCACCCGCAAGGAAGATCTGTTGGTTCCCAAGGATCAGCTCAAGAAGGTCTATGTCTTACGCCGTATCCTCAATCCCATGGGTACCATGGACGGCATCGAATTCCTCATCGACAAGCTGCGTTCAACCAAAACCAACGGTGAGTTCTTCCAGTCGATGAATACCTGACACGTTAAGCGGCCGCCCCTGGACCACCTTGGGCGGCCGTGGTGTTTCTAATGGTGCGCAGAATTTTGAATTCCGCGAGTGCAGACGCGCTGAGAAACACCGGCGGTTTGTACTGTGTTTCGCCAGTGCCAGTGCGCTCCGTGTGCAAATTGGTTCGTGTGGCGAAGGTGCCCTGTTCCACCACTAGCAAATGAGCAGGAGCTAGCGATCCATCAGCCTGTTTGTAGCGGTAAAGAAAATTGAGCTTGCCCAGTTCCTCGTCGATCATTGCGATCAACCGGCGTTCTGCGTCGCCGCACAGCGACAGCGGTTCTATGGCAAATGCGTAGTACGATGCGCCACGCTCCGCGCGCAACGGGATGGCAGCGAAACTCTCAAGCGTTACTCCCAGGCGTTGCGCGCATTCCGCCATCGCCGCTGCGATTTGATCGCCGCTGATCTTCTCGCCTTCCAGGTCTGAAAATTGCTCCGTCTTGCAAAGAAACTCCAAGACCGGAGTGGGACCCTCGAAGCCATTGCAACGCACGATATCACCCATCTGGTAGCGATAGAGACCTTGGTCGCTGGTCAACAGAACTGTGTAAGTCTTGCCAATCTCCAGTTCGGATCCATTTAACGCTTCGCCGCCGTCTTGAGGAATGAACTCGTAAAAGGCGCCGCCTGCCACCAGACGGCCGCCGGCTGAGCCGTCGCCTGTCGTAATGGTATGACGGCCCTCTGACGAAATGTATCCAACGTCGCGAACGGGCGTGTTTCCATAGTATGCAGGCAAGTTGCGTGTTTGATAGCCGGCCGTACCACTTGTCCAGCACGCTACGAGTTCAAGCTGCCAGAAGTCTTTTGGATAGAGCGTGCCCGTGGCCTCGACAATGCGTTCAAGTTCGCGTGCGCGCTTCTGATGAGGCGTCCGCATCAGAGTACGCAAGCGCCCTTCTGGCAGCTGTTGTCCCTCCGCTCCTCCGCTCATTGTTCCATCGTGAAGGTCGCGGATCAAAGTCTCTTTCATGCGATCGGCCAGTTGTGCCATTCCGATCAGATTGGCAGCTGTGATCGTGATAATGAACCCGACAGGTTGAACGATAGCCAGCCGCAGGAGCGCGTAGTTGCGCGTTGTACTGTCAGCGATGTTGCCAACGTCATGGGGCGCGGCAAATCCGAATTTCATTAGCGGGTTCTGGTAGCGGGCCGTAATGGCGCTGATCATACCGATATGATGGCCGCTCGCCGTGCGGCCGATACGGGTTGATCCCGAGATCTGCAGCCACTTTTTTTGCATAATGGCCGGGTGGTCCATCAGGGCCTTGACACCCCAGATGCGCCAGTGGCGCTGGTAGATGTTGAGCCATCTTTGGGTAATGGGAAAGACCTTTGGCTGTCCCGTCGTGCCGGAGGTGCAGCAGAATTCCAATAGGCGTTCCGAAGACGGGAATAGTGCTCGTGTTTCGCCACGCGCGACGGCATCTAGGTAAGGGGCCATACCGGCATAGTCAGAGATGGGAACCCGTGCGCGAAAGTCTGCGATGCTGCCGATTTCTGAAAACCCGTGGGCTCTGCCAAAGCCGGTACCCGCATTGCGCTTGACCATTTCAAGCAGACCATCCCGTTCGAGACGGGGAGCCTGGGCCAACAGTGCCTGGTACTTGCGATATTTGGACCTGTTGTACGGATAGATCGTCGATCTCGCGATCGCGGCAATTAGGTCATCTCGCATAAAGTCGTCCTGGCACGGTACGATGTGAGAATAGGCGAACGCGAACGTGCAACTCTAGACGACGTCAACATGGCCAATTCAAGCGCATTTTTGTTTTGGGCGGCGCACTTAAACCGGGCGCGGGCCATCCACTTGGGGTTTCGTCCATCTCGTAGCCGCATCGTGCGGCGACACGGGGGATTCTGACCGGTCAATGTTATTGCGCTTGGGGACTGCCGCAGGCGAGCCTTGCCCGGGTGTATATCTGAACGGGAACATCAACTGTTCCATGTACGACTTGGGGAAGTCGGGAACCTCGTCGATGCCCATGTCAGCGGCTGTAATCGGCCGTGAGGGCTCGGGCTGGAAGGTCCCAAGTGCGCGATCCCACCACGTGAAGAACAGTCCGAAATTGCAGTCGCCCTCCTTGCCCCAATTGACGTGATGCAAGTGGTGAATGCTGCCAATCGATAGGTGGTTGCGAAAGGGCCCGGCGGCCGACGCAACATTCGAATGCTGCACGATGAGCTGGATAGAAATCGCAAACCCGAGCAGCACGCCAATCTCGACCGGCATACCCAAGATGACCAGCGGCGCCGATCCGGCCCACAAATCCAAACTCTGATGCAGCGGATGACGCACAAGTCCATTGAACCCAATGAGACGGCCCACGCCGTGATGAACCGAGTGCAGGCGCCACAACAATGACCAGCGATGGCTCAGGTAGTGAAGAATGGTGAAAGCGAAATCTGCAACGGCGATGGCGAGCAAAAACTGCGCGAGGATGGACCAATGTGTGGGCCATATTCCTTGATAGGGGAATAGCCAGACGATCAGCGGGACAGTCAGGACGGCGCTGACGTTCGAGGTTTCGTAGACGAGGTTATGAATGAGGGTCGCCTGTTCGTCACCGTGCGGCTCATTCCACTCTTCAAAGTAAGGTAGCGACCTCTCCGCCAGATGTGCGCAAGCGAATGCAGCGATGAGCAAGGGTGCCAACCAGATGTAATTGTGCCCGCCTGCAACTATGAAATAAGCCGCACAGTTTAGGCCTAGAAGCATGAACGGCATGTAGCCAAAGCGTACGAACTGACGGAAGTCGGGCATCTCTTGGTCTCAAACGCAGAGTTATTAGCAGTATCAATGAGCTACACTTTATTCGACAACAATTAGTTTAGCCTCTCATTTATGGAGCCGCAAGTTCCACATGAACTTGAATATTCTGGCGTTTCTGCCTGAAGCCCGGCCTTTGGCTCAGATTGGGTGTGTCTGGCGGCCACATCTGGAGGGATGAAGTTGATTTTCGCTGCGCCAAGTTTGAATATACCAGTCCCGTGTCGTACTGCTGGCGCATGATCACACAACCT
>JBEBJD010000111.1:0-6359 GCA_040080075.1 Hyphomicrobium sp.
TGGGAACATTGGCGGCGATCGTGTTTTTGCGAGAGCCTATTACATTACAGCTCGTTGCTGCCGGCCTCTTGATGGGTCTCGGTATCTGGTTGCACCTGACTGAGCATCACGAACATGAGCACGTCCATGAAGAGTTGGAACATGAGCATTCACACGTGCATGACGATCATCACCAGCACAGTCATGGCCCTGACGATCCACCCGGGGAGCCCCATTCTCACCGGCACGTTCACCCGCGCATAAAACACCTGCACCCCCACGTACCGGACATGCACCACACGCACCGCCATTAAATTCGGGCCATGTGAGCCAATGATTGGCTAAATCAGGTGTAGCCGGGCGAGCCGGTCACTGAGCATCGCCAGCCCCAAGATCATCACGCCAGCGGCCCCTGCAAACTCCAGCCAAAAGCCGATGCGTTGCCGCAGCACCCCCGTCCGCTCAAGGAAAACCATGAGCCTTTGGCGCGCAACGACAGCCGCCACGGCAAAACTCACGAGAGTAACAATCACGCCGCCAAGCATGGCTCCGGCCGCAGCCAAACCAGTAGCAAGTTTGTTGTTCACAAGGGCGTAGCTAAGAATGAATGTGGTCAATGGGCACGGAATAAAACCCGCTGCAATCGCCAGCGCCCGTCCGTCGCCTGGATGCTCATGCGCATCCGCCCGGACGGCTCTGTAAAGCAAATAAGCGCCGATCAGGGTGATGAGCCCAGCATTTACAGCCTCGAAGGCCGGGGCACGTCCGCCCGCCGCTACGGACCGGCTGATGACGGCGACACCGGCAAGTACGAATATAATAGCCATCCCGACGTGTGTCAGTGCGAGCAAAGTTCCTGTCGCGACGCCTTCTAACAACCGGCTCGGATGGCTCAAATGGTAGGAAACGAGCACGCTCTTGCCGTGCCCAGGCATCAATGCATGAACGATCCCGAACACGAAAGTGGCTGCCATCAGGCTGGGCAACCCTGCGACGTCCTCGGTTGACTTCATGCCTTCAGACATGCCGCCGTAGAGCCATCTCTGGATAGAAATCAGCCAATCCATCATGACCCTTGCTTGAAATTTGTCTGGGATTGTACACAGTAATGGGCATCAGAATGTGCGAATTTATTACAGCCCATGTTTTCAATCTCAATACTCTTGCGTGCCATCTGTGGCGACATTGGAGTGGGTTGCCTGCCGCATTGGCGGCTCCCGAATGGTCAGTTAGCGGGAATGGATGGCCGATGTGCGGCGATGGGCGCAGATGGGTCCAGCCGTGGTGGTGCTGACATTGGCTATAAGCGCGGCGGTCAGCACCTGGCAGTCATGTCCAGAAGGCGCAAGCTCAAGTCTGGCGGCCCTGCTCGACTATTTCTGGGCCGGTGCCACGCACATGCTGCGTGCGCCCTTGCAGACTTTGCGCAACCGCCGCAAACTGACTGCAATCCCACTACCGCCACACCAAGGACGCCCCCATGCTCACCGGAACCTGCCACTGTGGCTCACTCCGTTGGACCTTTGATGGCATGCCTTGCTCCGCCACTGCCTGCAACTGCACACTCTGCCGGCGATACGGGGTGCTGTGGATCTATGATTACGAGGGCGAGCGGATCAGAATTTCTGGTCCGAGCACTGTCTACACACGAAAAGACAGTGCCAACCCAGCGCTTGAGATCCACTTTTGCAGTGATTGCGGCTGCGTCGCCTGCTGGCGCGGCCTTAGACTTGAAAATGACGGCCGCCGCCGTATCGCTGTCAACTTACGGCTCAGCGAGCCCGGGCCGGTCGCTCTACTTCCCATCGATCATTTCGACGGCCTCGGCACATTCGATGACCTGCCGCGCGAGGGCCGCTGCGTTGCAGACATGTGGTTCTGACGATAGGCACAAGGAGCGTCAAAACTCGGCGCCAGCCCGTTACTTTTTGGGAAACCGTGCGTCAAGCACGTGAACCGCGGTTGCAAAGTGGGCAACCGAAGCGCCGGGCAATCAAGTCGGACGTCCGACTTTTGGAGCGTCGCACGTGTTCTTGCGGCGTTCTTCATTTTCGGAGCTAACTGCTTGATTTTGTTGGTGGGCGAGCACGGGCTCGAACCGTGGACCCGCTGATTAAGAGTCAGCTGCTCTACCAACTGAGCTACTCGCCCACGCTGCCTGCAATGACCTTATTTCGCATTGTTTTAGCAACGCGAAAAGACCCACAACGAAGCGTCTGCTGTCCAGCCACCCAGACAACATTGGCGGTCTCTATCATCGCCGCCACAACCTGTCTAGCGGCATCTCGCCCCTGAGCCAGGTCCGGTTCTGAATGCGGTCTCCAATGCGGCTTTTGATGCGGCTTGCGATGGGATTGGGAGCTTGCTCAAGCGCTTCGTGCCGGTGCACGTCTGCAGACATGGCAAGGCCAAGCCCCACCATCAACGTGGTCAGCGCAGTGCCGCCATAGGACACGAATGGCAAGGGCACGCCAACCACCGGCACCAACCCCGTCACCATCGCTACATTGATAAAGATATAAAGGAAAATAGTAACGGCAGAGCCCGCAATCAGGAGCCGGCTGAACTGAGATTTAGCGCGTAGCGCCATCGCCAACAATAAGGATAAGAGCAGTGCATAAAGGGCGAGGAGACAAATGGCGCCAGCGAAGCCCCACTCCTCCGAAAACATCGTGAAAATGAAATCGGTTTGCTTCTCGGGCAGGAAGTCAAGCTGGCTCTGCGTTCCCTGCATAAAGCCCTTGCCCCCCAGCCCCCCGGAGCCGAGCGCGATTTTGGACTGCGTAATATGATAGCCTGAACCCAGAGGATCCTTATCTGGGTCGAGAAAAATCTCGACGCGCCGGCGCTGATAGTCATGCAGATTGCCCCAGACAAAGGGCATTGCCGCAGCCAATCCGGCGCCACCAGCCAGAAAATACAGCGATGATACGCCAGCTAAAAACATGAGCGACAAGCCCAGCCCCGTGAACAGTACCGCCGTTCCCAGATCCGGTTGACGCAATACAAAGATTACAGGCACCACTATCAACAGCAACGGAAGCGCCACACGCCGTGGCCAGGACAACTCTCCCGTAGGCAGTTTTTGGTAATAGCGAGCCAATGCCAGAACTAATCCGACCTTCATCAGTTCTGACGGTTGAACCGAGAAACCCCAAAAACTGAGCCAGCGCTTTGCGCCCAGCGCTTGCACTCCCATCACGGGCACAAGCACCAGCAAGACGAGAGCGATAAAATACGCCGGATAGGCAATAGCCGACCAGATGCGCAATGGCACCAGCGCCATGCAAAGTACCATGGTTGCCGCCATCAGAAAGCGCAATGCATGAGTTTCCGCCCATGGCTGGGTGTTACCGCCAGCCACGGAATACAACGCTATTGTCCCCACTGCGGACAGCAGCGCGACGACACCGAGCAATATCCACGGCACTTGCCACAACTTTTCTGCGGTCGAGCGATCACGCGCAATGTGGAACATTTCGGACATCGGTCTATCCTACCCGGTCTTCATCCGGCATGCCGGGAGCCGGGGCATCGGGTTGCCCATCGCTGGGTGCGCGCTCGGGTGCATCAGCCTCGCCCGTACCTGTACCTTGCCGGGGAACATGTGCCGCACCACTGGCCCATGGATCGGAGCGGCTCGACGGATCGTCGGCGAGTAAATATTCAATCACGTCTCTGACCAGTGGTGCCGCCGTGGCACCTCCGCCGCCGCCATGCTCGACAACGGCCGCTAACGCATAGCGCGGTGCGCCAGCTGGAAAATACGAAACGAAGAGGGCGTGGTCTCGATGCTCCCAAATGCCGTCATCGGCATCAGCAGCTCCGGTCCCAGCGGTGTGAACCTGAGACGTGCCTGTCTTTCCCGCGATCAAAGGCCCGCCACCGGGCAACTGCGCATTGCTACCAGTGCCTCCATCTTCGTTGACAACGGCAACCATGGCCTCGCGCACGGATCGTAACATGTCTGGTGGTATATTGAGCGCGGCAAACGCCGGCTGTGCCGTTCCAGCCCTGGGGCGCTCCATCTTCGGCACAACGGCCTTGCCGGTTGCAAGCCGCGCTGCCATCACCGCCAGCTGTAACGGCGTCGTCGAAACAAAGCCCTGACCGATGCCCGCCAACACTGTCTCTCCACCCAGCCAGCCCGCACGGTACCGGGTGCGCTTCCAGTCCGGATCGGGAATGACGCCGCGCTTTTGCTGCGGCAGGCCGCAGTCATAAATCTGACCAAGGCCAAGTTCGCGGGCCATCTTCGCTATCGCCATGATCCCGGTGCGATTGGCGATTTCGTAAAAATATACGTCACACGACTGCGCAATAGCCTTGTGAAGGTCGACAACGCCGTGTCCCTGCCTCCGCCAGCACCGATAGACTTGACCGGCGAGTTCAAATTGTCCCTGACACGTACATTGTTCTTTTGGTGTCATCACACCCGCTCGCAATGCCGCCAGCGCGGTCACCATCTTGAACGTTGAGCCCGGAGGGTACAATCCGCCGGCTGCCCTGTTCAACAACGGTTGGTCCTCACCGTTAGACAGCGCTTTCCATGAGACTTCATCAAGGCGGTTTGTCAGGCTTGCCGGGTCATAGCCAGGAGATGAACCCATGGCCATGACTTCACCAGTTGCCACATCGATGACCACGAGAGACGCTCGCCTCTCTTGCAGCAGTCTGGCCACGACCTTGCTTTGCAGTTTCAGGTCAATCGACAGCACCACATCCGCGCCATTGACCGGCTCGGTTTCGTCGAGATTGCGCACGACACGGCCGCGCGCGTCAACTTCCACTTTGCGAGTGCCACCCTTGCCACGCAAACTGAGCTCAAGACCGCGCTCAATCCCCGACTTGCCAACCTTACTCGACGGCAGTCTTAAGAGTGGATCGTCATCGATCGCATGGCGCTCAATCCGGCCCAAATAGCCGGTAATATGCCCTGTAACTTCGCCATGGTCATAGCGCCGCCTATAGGCGGTTTCTGTCTCAACTCCCGGCAATTGCGGTGCCAAAAGATTGATGGCTGCAATTTGATCGAACGTCAGATCGTTGGCCAGCGCTACCACGGCTCCTGGCGGCTGCTTTTGGGCACGTGTAATCAGGGACTGACGATCGGCATCGGGCATCGGAACAATACGCTGCACCATATCCAGCAAGCGCGGCAGATCTGTTTCGCGAACAAGCCGGACCACGAGATTGAAACTCTCGTCATTGCCGGCGACCACCACTCCGCTCCGGTCGAGTATGCGTCCACGAACCGGCGGCACGACCCGTATATCGATGCGATTGTCTTCTGCCATCGGCGCATAGCGCCCGCCATCCATCACTTGCAACTGATAGAGCCGCGTCCCCAGCGCAGCAAATCCGGCCGCCTGAACCAAGCCAAGTACCAGCGCCCGCCGGGTAAAGCGATCCGAGGCGGCGGAATTAGATATTGGCTCGCCCGTGCTTGCCATGTTCATCACACTCCGCGCTCGAACAGCACGTTGGTCCCGCGCTGACGCGAAGTGCGCGACCCGAGCAGAACCAACGCAAACAGCGGATGCGCCAGGCCAGCCGCCAAGGCGCCCCAAGCGAATGGCATCCAATCTACCAACTCGACGGCATAGACAGACGAAACAACCCAAGCACAACCCGATAGAACGGCCAGAGCCGCCAGCAGCAACAGCCATCGCGACAGCACACCTTGATGCGACCACGGGATCGAAATCGTGGCGAGTGCGTAGGCGAACAGATACATCATCGACCAAAAACCCAACGGGCCATTGGTCAAGACGTCAAGCAGCAGTCCGCATATGAACACAAACCATTCGGGCACCATGTGGGCGTGGTCGCGCAATACCCAATAATGAATGGCGACAACCGGAAGCAGTGGCAGCACAAACCGGCTTTCCGCCGCCACCCCCCAGGGCAAGGCCGATAATACGACCAGTACCAGGACCGATACAGGGGCAGCTATTTTACTCAAACTCGACATACTCTAGCCTGTAACTCTGCGGCGGCCCCATTCAATCCAGTCATTGCGTGTCTCACCAAGCCCTTCGTGCAGCCCATCAGCACCCCAACAGGCGTAACTATTTATTCTTCGAGTCCGGCGCGGAAACTTCTGGAAAAGGAACACCGTACTTGAGCCGCGTTGAAGGTTCGACGGCTTGCGCAGCCTTATTGGGATGAACACCGTCGGTAAGGTCTAATGCCGGCGACTTATAAAACAAAACGCTGACATACTCGAGAGCGTCAAGATTTGAATCGGGACGCACCCTCAATCCGCGCGGTGTGTCTATGACGGCGCCAATTTTCATCCCGCGCGGAAACAGCCCGCCAATGCCCGATGTGACGACGCTGTCACCCGCCGCAATTGCCGCCTCGGCAGGAAGATATGT
>JBEBJD010000150.1:0-27025 GCA_040080075.1 Hyphomicrobium sp.
ATTGCGGGTCTGGCGGTTTTGACAATTTCCATAACGTCAGCGCGTGCCGATCCCAATGCGCGGACGTTGTGGCGAGAAGTGTGGGCGGGCGCAGACGTGTCCACTAACGTTTGGCTGGTCTATTCGGGGGCAACGGTCGCCCCATTTAGTGGAATCCATGAAAACGGCTTCAGATTACGGGCGGTCACCGGCTATGGGCAGTACACCTACACGGGCGCAGCTCCCCTCAATCAGCGCTATGACGCGTCCACCGCATTCGGCGAAGTACTTGGCGGCTACCTCTACCGCTACAACTCATTGACCGTAAAAGCCTTCGCCGGCGTCACTTTCATCGACCACGACATCACGCCCTTTGACGATGAAAATATCTCGATCAGTGCAGAGTGGGGTGCGAAGGGGGTTCTTGAGTTCTGGTACAATGTCAGTCCTAAGATTTGGACGTCACTCGATATAGCCTACACAACGGCGCATGATACTGGATCGGTGCGCATGCGCAGCGCTTACCGGGTCTGGCCGCAGGTTTCGCTTGGGATCGAGGGAGGCATTAACATCGATGGTCAGGCCCAATGCAAAATGCGGATGCCATCTCAAGATGGGTGCCGGCTCAGCGAACAAGACAACGATGTGAAGTCGCTTCTCGATTTTGGCCGCACAGGCTTATTTGCCCGCTACGAATGGACAGGCGGGGAGGCGTCACTTGCGGCGGGCGGCCTCGGCCAGATGATGGAGCCAAATGGCAAATTCAATCTCGACCCCTATGTGACGGTCAACTGGATCCTTCAGTTTTAGGTACGTCTATACTGGGTACTGGGTACTAGGCAGCCGGTCGACTATCTTGCATCTCGATTGCAGTGAGCCGTGCCGCCAATCGTTTGGCGCGTCAACTTTTCTCTCAGGGTTTTTCCGATGCCATCTGCCATGAAGCCTCATCTTGTGTTGCTAGCTGCGCTCATCACTTTGACCGGTCCGGTTCACGCCGCAACGTGTCATGACAAGGCCATCTCAGCGCGTGGAGAGCCGTCGAAGTTCTTATGGATTGCCAAGACAAAGGCCCGCGCCAATTGGCGCCGGGAAGTGCGCGCAACAACCGGGCTGGGAACCGAGTGGGCGGTGTGGGCCCAGGCGAGCGACACCGAAGAGCGCTGTCTGTCTGGCCCAGAGGGCACGTTGTGTATTTTCACGGGTACACCGTGCAAGCCCTAGTATCCAGTATCACAAATCCCTGGTACGCCTGATCGCAGATCCCGGGCGCCCGGTGCCCTGCCAAATGCGCACGAGCTGGTTCACATCAAAACTGACATGCCCGATCCCGCAGCCTCACCCATCGATTCCGGCGTGACACCATGGGGCGGTTGGTTCTCCAGTCAGCCGCGCGGACTCTCGATCCTCTTTTTCGTCGAATTGTGGGAGAGGTTTTCCTACTATGGCATGCGGGCGCTGCTCGTGTTGTTCATGGTTGCGCCGGCCTCCGAGGGCGGCATGGGTATCGCAACGATTGAGGCCGCAACGCTCTATGGCAGCTACACCATGGCGGTTTACATGCTGTCAATCCCGGGCGGGTTCATCGCTGATCGCATCACCGGTGCGCGTGCCGCAGTGCTCGCCGGTGGCGGGATCATTGCGCTGGGCCACTATGCGCTGGCCGTTCCTTCGGCCGTATCGTTTTATACCGGTTTGATCTTGGTGGCGTTGGGGACGGGCTTATTCAAGCCCAACATCAGTGTGCTGGTGGGGGCACTTTACGCGCCCGGCGATGAACGGCGCGATGCCGGTTTCTCGCTGTTTTATATGGGCATCAATATTGGTGCCTTCCTTGCGCCGCTGGTCACCGGCTTCCTCGCGCAAAGCCAATGGTTCAAAGGTTGGCTCGCGCACAACGGCCTTGACCCCAACACCAGCTGGCATTGGGGCTTTGCGGCAGCGGGCTTTGGGATGACGCTGGCGCTCGTAACGTTTGCCGCAAACTCGCAAAGGTTCATAAGCATTGGTGGCGCGCCCGCGATTGCGCCTGGGACCAGGTCAAAAGTTGGCGGCGCCATTGCGGGCACTGCGGTGCTGCTGGCGCTAGCAATGCTCTCGGATCATGAGGGCTTACAAGGCCTGCGTTGGATATTCCTGATCCTGCCGCTGGCCGCCATTATCTGGTTTGCGTTGCGCAAGGATGCGGACCAACGCCGGCTGGCTGCAGCAGGAATCTTTTTTATCGCCAGTATGCTGTTCTGGGCTGTGTTCGAACAAGCCGGGCTAACGATCGCACTGTTCGCCGATAAGCTGACACGAAACGATGTCTGGGGTTACGCGTTTCCCTCATCCTGGTTTCAATCGTTGAACGCCTTCTTTGTCATTGCGTTATCGCCGGTATTTGCCTGGGCCTGGACGCGATTGGGAGCACGCCAGCCATCAAGTGCCATGAAGTTTGCAATTGGCCTCATGTTTCTGGCGGCATCGTTTCTACTCATGGTGCCGGCGGCGCAGTTGACAGTGGAGGGCCGCATCAGTCCGTTGTGGCTCGTAGGACTGTTCTTTTTGCAAACGGTTGGCGAATTATTTTTGAGCCCAGTGGGTCTCAGCTTGATGACCCGCCTCGCCCCAGCGGGTCTAACTGGCCTGCTGCTGGGCGCGTGGTTCTTGAGTTCTGCATTCGGCAATAAGCTGGCTGGCGTACTCGGCAGCTCGTTCGATACTAAGGACCCATCGGCACTTGCGGAATTTTTCCTCCATCAGGGGCTGTTCGTGCTCGCCAGCGCGCTGCTTCTGGTGGGACTGGTCCCTTGGGTCAAGCGCCTGATGGCTGGCGTGCGCTAGTGTCCATCAGGTTTTGATTGAACAGCGGAGAAACTCTAACTCTTTGTTGTACCGTGCGTCTATCCGGAGAACCGCTGCACACTTTTCCGGAAGCACTCGGTTTTGCCGTGCTTCTCTTCGGAAAACCGCGGCACACTTTTCCGGAAGCACTCTACGCCGCCGCGGTCAAACGAGCGAATCCAGCCTCCAGGTCGCTGATCAAGTCGGCAACGTCTTCTAGTCCGATGTGAATGCGCAGAGCCTGACCCTCGGCGTGCCAGGGCGTGGCCGTGCGATAGCTCGACGGATCGAACGGAATGACGAGGCTCTCGAAGCCGCCCCACGAATAACCCATGCCAAACAACTTCATTCCGTCGAGCATCGCAGCCACGGCGCGCTCGCTGGCCGGCTTCAGGATGATGGAGAAGAGCCCGCAAGCGCCCAGAAAATCGCGCGACCACAGAGCATAACCCGGATCCCCCGAAAGAGCAGGGTGCAGAACGCGCGCCACTTCTGGGCGCGCTTTGAGCCAGGCGGCTACTTTCAGAGCGGAGCCCTCATGCCGTTTCAGGCGGACATCGAGTGTACGCAATCCACGCAGACCAAGAAACGTCTCTTCCGATCCTGGGCACACACCTAGTGTTCCCGCGGAAAGCTCGATCATTTTGGCGGCTCGCGCATTGGATGTGATCGCACCCAGCATCGCGTCGGCGTGTCCGACGATATATTTGGTGGCAGCCTGGATCGACACGTCAACGCCGTGCTGAAATGGTTGGAAATTGAGCGGGGTTGCCCAGGTGTTGTCCATCAAAAGCCACAGCTTTTTCTCTCGGGCCACAGCCGCAATGGCAGGAATATCCTGCACCTCAAAGGTTTGAGAGCCTGGGCTCTCCGTAAAGATGAGTCGCGTGTTGGGTCGCACCAGGGCAGCAATTTTGCCGCCCAATAGCGGATCGTAATACTGCGTTTCAACGCCCATCCGCCTCAAGATGTAGTCACAGAATTGCCGGGCCGGCTGGTAGACGCTGTCGGTCACCAGGATATGGTCGCCCGCCTCCACGAACGCCAGCAATGCCGTTGTCACAGCTTGATAGCCTGATGCGGTCAACTTGGTTTCAAATCCGCCTTCGAGCGCGGCAATTGCTTCTTCGAGTGCCCGAACCGTGGGTGTGCCGCGGCGCCCATAGGTGTAGAGTTGCTTCTTGGAGTGCAAGCTAGCGACGGACGGGTAGAGAACCGTCGAGCCGCGATAGACGGGCGGGTTAACAAAGCCGTGCTGTTGATCGGGATTGCGTCCAGAGTGGATGATCTGGGTAGCGGGTCTAAATGTGGGATGAGGTGCGCCGGTATCCTTGCGGTCTGATTCGGTCTCGTCAGCAGATGCCGCCATGGTTCAAAAATCCTTGTAGGGTTCGACTTGGCAGTTGGCGCAACTTGGGGCCGTGGTCAAGCCCTTGACCTCAGCCCCCCAACGCGGGATTGGTGGTTCTGCCGTTGAACTGCCAACACTCATAGAGGTTTCGGTACGGTGATGCGAGTTTGCGTGCGTTTTGGGCGTTTCATTGGCTTTTTATTTGCGGCCTTGCTTGGGTTCAATGGACCTTTGAATTCGAGCCCCGTTTTGGCGGGCATTTTGGATGACGTGCGGGCGCGTGGGCACCTCGAATGCGGTGTTAGCGATGAAGCACCGGGATTATCGGTCGCAGACGACCGGGGCAGATGGTCGGGTCTGGGGGTGGATTTTTGCCGGGGGTTAGCCGCCGCAGTCTTGGGCTCCAAGGAGGCCGTCAAATTCAATGCCCTGAGGCCAACTGACCGTATTAAGGCGCTCAAGTCGGGTGCGGTCGACGTGCTGGCCGGCTCCACGCCATGGACGCTGAGCTTTGATTCTGATTTGGGCATCCGCTTTGCCGGTGTGCTGTTCTACGATGGTCAAGGTTTTCTTGTGCGGCGCGCCGACGTGGTGTCCAGCGTTCTAGAGCTATCGGGTTCGTCGATTTGCGTCACATCGGGGATCAGCGCTGAACAGGCACTCGAAGATTTTTTCAAATCGCGGCAGATGAAGTATCAAGCCGTGGTTTCGGGGAAATGGGCCGATCTCGTCAAGGCTTATGAGGGCAACAGTTGTACCGTCTTGACGGGGGAGATTTCGGCTCTTGCCTATGAGCGCAGCTTGTTGACCCGGCCATCCGATCACATTCTTCTGCCCGAAATCGTATCGAAAGAGCCGCTTGGTCCCGTGGTGCGGATCGGCGATGATCAATGGTTTTCAATCGTGCGCTGGACTCTTATGGCGCTCTTATCGGCTGAAGAATTGGGGGTCGGCAGCGGCAATGCCGAGGTCATGCGGTCCTCCAAGCTCTTGGATGTCAAGAGACTGCTTGGCATAGAAGGTAATCTTGGCGAGTCCCTAGGTCTTAAAGCGGATTGGGCCTTTCAAGCCATCAGGCAAGTGGGCGACTACGGTGAAATGTTTGAACGGAATTTTGGTGCCAAGTCAGGAATGCGGCTCGATCGCGGGTTCAATCAGCTTTGGACCAAAGGCGGGCTGATGTTTGCGGCTCCTCTGCGCTAGTGTGATGATCGGGAAGTCCGCCCTATACTTGCGGGCTGGCGCTTCGGCGGACTTCTCGATTTCAGTCACACTAGAATGCTTGGTTTGCTAGTGTCCTTTTGATCGCGAAGTTCGTTTGGAGCGCGCTGCACAATGAGACGAATTTCGCGATCGGGACACTAGAGTTGGGCATCATGCAAACGTGGACATTCCCAACCAATTGGCAAACCATTGCAGCGCTAGGTGTGGCGCTGGCAACGGTCTTCGTTGTTATCTTTATTGCTGCTGTACGGCGCGGGTATGCTAAGCAAAAGGCGGCAAATCCGCTGCCATCCACTGAAGCCCCCGGCACCGCCCTAACCGCTGCTCCTGAACCCGCTTCTCAACTGCACACGGCCCCAATCAGTATGATTGATCGAAGTTCCCCAGTGGATCAGCACCCCGCTGGTGACAGTTTGCTTGAAGATTTGCCTGCGGATACGTTCGTTCCAGCAAAGAGCAAATCTTGGCGTACCGAAACGGTGCAACTCGGCTCTGAGCCGCAGGATGAAGCCGGTCCCGAGCAGAAATGTGCCGGCCTTTTGGTGCTTGCGCAAAATCAGATCAATTCGGGTGCCCCGTCGGCTGCAGCAGGGGCGCTGAGAGACGTCATTAGGCTTGCCGCTGCAAATGGGTTGCACGGCCAGCATGCCACGGCCCGTCTTGAACTTGGCGAATTATCCCGCCTCGATGGTGATCTCATCACCGCGTGCGAGCATTGGCAGATTGCGCGGGGGCTATTTTATGATCTCAAGAACGGCACACAAGTCAAAGTGATTGAGACGCGAATGCGCGATCATGGCTGCCCGACAGATTGGGTGTTGAACGATTTTTAGAATGATGCGCAGTTTCGTGCAGTCCGGACGCTGCGAACGCCAAGACAATTCACGCCTACTGCATGATCACCTCGACTTGAGTCGATTGGCCGTCGGTGACAGTGAACGGGCGCTGTAGTACCTTGCCTTGTGCCTTGGCGATCGCTGTGTAAGTTCCTGGCGCTAGAACGTGGGTTGGCAAGGCGCCGGTGCTTTCTTTGACAATTTCACCCTGCTCCGTCTTGATCGTCCAAATGGTGCCGGCAAGCGCTTCGCCACCTGGCCGAGCTACGAGCTTGAAGGTGGCCTTGGCAGCAGCGTGGGCCACGCTGGCCTCGGATAGCTTTCCCGCCTCCACGGTGACATCACTTTCGACAATGGCGTTGGCATCGCCAACCGTCGAGACAATGTGATAGATGCCCGCGTTCAAGCGGATAATGAGGCCTGGCTTGACCCCCGAAATGATCAGGCGGCGGTCCCCGGATTGGTCGCGGTCTGAGTAGATGCTGTACGAGACAGCGCTGGACGGAGCTGCAGTTTCTGCCACACGAGCCGCAACACGCATGCCGCCCGCGTTGAGAACAAAACGTTCGATAACTGGGGTGTTTGCAGGAT
Source organism: Hyphomicrobium sp. (assembly GCA_040080075.1). GTDB lineage: Bacteria > Pseudomonadota > Alphaproteobacteria > Rhizobiales > Hyphomicrobiaceae > JANNFX01. The sequence goes on from JBEBJD010000150.1 coordinate 6,808, forward strand.
TGGGCAGCACGCTGATTTGACGCGTGACGTTGGCACGGCCAAAGGCGGCATTAATGACATAGTCTCCCGCGGGAATGCGCAGCATCGGGGTGGGGGTTCGCAAGGTGTTGACGAGCGTGCTCCTGACTTTCTGATCCCCCGTTCCCGAAAAGACGCGCCACACGATATCGCGATCAATCTTTTGACCGTCTGCAGTTAGTAAGGCCACCAGCCGCAGTTGCACGACGGGGGGTTCTGCGCCGGGAGATGTTTCTGGATCGCTGCTGCGTGGAACGACGGACGTGTTGGCACCGGGCTGGGGTTGCTCGGGCGTTGTGATGCCCGCCGGCCACTCTTGGCTTGCTGGTGGAGCCAGTGTCTGCAAGGGCGCGTCAATTGTAGCCGGGATTTGAGCCGGTATCTCAACACTCGCTGGGACTTCCGATTGTGCTGGCGCTGGAGCCGCATCTTGAGCACGAGCGTCGAGGACGGAAATGCTGCACAAAGTAGCGCAAAGGACCCATCGCGTTTGGCGGGCCAGGACATGCATTGCCGGAAATCTTGAAAGTAACATTGCAATCATTCCGCTCGCCAGTTCCAAGCCGTCCTAGCCCGGATCGGCCAATATTCAGATCCGTCCATCGAAATCCTGCGCTTCGATCAGCTTAGCACAAAATCGCGCTGAGCTGGCGCTGACGGCACCTGCAAAATTATCGCCAGAGCGCCCGCTTTTCGTGGCCAAAACATGACAACGGCAGCAAGATGCCATCGGTCCGCTGTCATACGAGGCGTCATCTGATGCCCAAGGGCACAGTCAGCCGCTCGCCTGGCTTCAAATCGACTGGCTTTTCAACATGTGAGTCGCCCTGTTCGATGCGCACGAGATAGTGACCGGGTGCTACCAGAAGCGTTTTTAAAGTTCGCGATGCGGCCGAGCGTTGCACGACGTTGCCCTGCCTGTCACGCAGATCCCAGCCGGTGGTGCTGGCCGGATCAGGCGCGATGGTCAGTTCGCTCACGGCCGCGGATATATTGATGGCCGCCTTTGGGCCGGCAACGATGTCTGCGTCGGCAACACCTGACACATTCAAGCGACCGGCAGCCGCAACGAAACGATAGCTGCCCTGGGGCAGGAATATTTCTGCGGTGTGGTTACTGGTCTGGGCATTGATGCGCGCGATTTCGCGCTCTTCTTTGCCCCGGGTTATGACCCGGTAGGCAATGGGTAATCCGGCGGCGCTAAGATTGGGGTCGAGGTTGACGGTCAAAGATGTCCAGGCGCCATTGAGCGGGATCGAACGTTTGACGATATCGCCGGTGCCGATGGCGATCCGTTCGCGGACCTCAGCAGCACCGAGTTTGGCGGTGACATAGTAGGTGCCGGCGGGAAGAACAAAGCCAGGCTGTGGTGCGATCGTGCGGGTTATTTCGCGCCGGCCCTGTGGCGCATCGGGATCATCGACCGATAGAATGAATGCGGTACCGTCGAGGAGTTCACCACCTTCGCGGTTCTGAGATGACAGCTCAAGATGGCCCGTGCCGAGCGCAAAATCGACCGGTGTTACATCGCCGGCCGCGAGCGTGATATCTTGCTGTTTGCTGGCCAGCCCATCGCGCACCGCAATGCGATAGGCACCAGCCGGCACGACCAGATCGGTGGTTTGTTCCTGGCCGATATATACAGGTTTAGTTCGTGCCGATTTATCGCCAATTGCACTCACGGTCAGGATCGGACTGGACAGGGCATCGGAAGCTTTGCCCGCGACGCTTGAAATTTTGATATTGGCTGCTTCGAGAGAGACTCGGGCTTGCGTCTGCCCGTGTCCGGCCACTTCGAAGTTTTGGCGGCCACTCGCAAGGCCGTGCTGGGCTTGAGCAATATAGCTTCCAGGCGGAAGTTCCGTTGTCAAAATAGGAACAAGGGCTTCCTTGACCGGCGGGCCGTCCGCGGCCGCTGCGGTCAGTATCGTCCACTGCACCGGCACCGCGAGAGCCGCTCCATCGGCAGACAAGCCCGCAGAGAGGCGCACCGATGGTGGCCCAGTGGGCTCGGCTGCTGGGGGAGGAGACGTGGCGAGTGGTTCGGCGGCCGCTTGGGCATTCGAACCGGTCACTCCCGCCAAGCGCATGGCCTCGGCCAATGAGCTTTCGACCGAGGCTGCATCGCGGGCTTCAAAAACCCGGCCACCAGTTGCGGTCGCTAGACAGCTCATTTTCATGGACGTGGATTTATCGAGTGAAATGGTGATGACGTGGACCGTGACCTTTGGCGTGATCTTGGCAAGATCACTTGCCGCCGCGCATACATCCTGGCGGCAATTGTCCATGTCATCGTGAATGACGATGAGTGTGGCCGGCGCGCCGGGAGGCAGGACTTTTGCCGCTTCGCGAACGCCATGCACCAGCGGACCTTTGCCCGTCGGGCCAATCCTGCCAAACACTGAAGTAAACTGATCGAGATTGGCGCTTGCTGGCGCAACGGCAACATCGGCATCCGTGCAATCCCCTTTGCGGCGATTGCCAAACGTCACGAGGCCGGTGCGCGATTGCGGAGAGGCTGAGGGCAGCAACTGCAGCAGCGCGCGGCTGGCCAAATCGAATTTGACATCCTTTTGCCCCTCAAGCGGGCCGCCCATAGATCCAGATCCATCAAGCACGACGATTGCTGTTCCTGCCTCTTGGCTTTGGGCGGCGGTAAAGGAGCTGATGAGTGCGGAGGCTGTCCACACAAGCAAGAAGAGGATGGCGCGCATTTTGGCGGATTCTTTCCCGGGGCTTGCAATCGTCTGGTCAATCTGGCGAAGGTGCGGTCGTTATAACAGACCTCGTGGCCGTATTGCGAGACCGGCCCATCACGGCAAGCAGGATGCGCAACTTATGACCAACCCGGTGATTGACCTTCTCTCCAGCCGGCGCTCCGTCAAGCCCGATCTTCTACAGGAGCCCGGTCCGAGCCAGGCTGAACTCGAAACCATTCTCACCATTGCGGCCCGGGTTCCCGACCATAAGAAGCTGGCTCCATGGCGCTTTATTGTTTTCGAGGGGGAGGCTCGAGCCCGGGCTGGCGATATTTTTGCGCAAGCATGCTTGGCCGAAGATGCCGAGCCACCGTCGTCCAAACGGCTGGAACTCGAACGAGGACGCCTGTTACGCGCGCCTATGGTCATCGCGGTGGTCTCAAAGGTTGTTGAGCGGCCGGGCGCGCCAGAATGGGAACAGGTCCTGTCGGCTGGCGCATCGGCCTTCAATCTTTGTGTAAGTGCCAACGCGCTGGGATTTGGTACCTGCTGGATTACGGAATGGGTTGCCTACAGCTCGCATGTACAGGCGGCTTTGGGAATCGGACCAGGTGAGCGCATTGCGGGGTTTGTCTACATCGGCACGGCCAAACAGCCCCCCGATGAGCGCGAGCGGCCCAGCCTGGCCCAGATTGTGACCCGTTTCTAGCCGGACCTCCTCAAAGGTTTGGCGGCTCGTCCCAAAATAACACCCTGATTAACCCAGCGTTTACGCTTTGGCCGGTAATTTAGAGCCTGGGCGTGTCCGGCAATCGGACTTGCGTCGCGTTCCCCACGTGCTTGGTGTGGAGTGAAGGACTGTGAGTTCGTTGTTTGATGCCCCGGTCCAACTCGTCATGATGCTGGCGGCCATTGTCGCGGGACACGAGCCCGCTGAACTGGCGCCAACAGGGGGACAGATTCCTGTTGTGGCCGAGCAAGGTCCCTTCGCATTCAGCGAGGCAGTTTGGCTCGGGGCCTTGAGGCTGGGCTATGGCGGGGCCGATGCCGCGCCCTATCGCGGGCGCATTTTCGCAACTACGGGGGGCCGAATTTATGTTCCCGTCATTGCAGAGAAGCGGGAAATTCTGGCGGCCCGCAGAAGCGGGCCGGTCGCGCGTGCGGTTGCCGTTGACTTGGCGCGTTTTCATGCCGGGGAGCTTCGCCAGCGCCTGGGCCGCGCGCCCAATGTCAAGGATCTCTATGCTGCCCACATGATGGGGCTTGATATTGCTGCCCGCCTGGCTGGTCTTAGCACTGCAACGCCCAAAGCTCTTGTAGCCAGCGCAGTGCCTGAAATTGCGGCTACATTTCCCCAATTGGTGACGCGACGCGGCGCCCGCGTGACGGTTGCAGATTTTTATGGGCGGTTGCCCGGTTCCGCGGACCCCATCCTATTGGTGACAGAGAATGTGCCCTTGGCGCCAGCCTCAGCGCCGGTACCGGAAGCCCCCATTTCTACAATCCCGAAATCTCAATTCCAAGTGTCCCGCACATTGCCGGTTGGCTTGGACGATTATCGCGCGGCGCCTTTGCGCGGTCTGATCGAGGAGGCGAACGTTGCTGCAATTCATGCTGCACAGCCTGCCCGCGGAGAACATCTGGCCAAGCTGGGGTGGACAACGGTGGTCTATCGCGCGCAGTGAACACCGCGGGTTTCAATAGCGGAACTGTTCCGACAAAATGCGCTCATCCAGGCTGTGGCCGGGATCGAACATCATAAATAGATCGACGTTTCGGGCTTGCTCGACTTCAACGCGAACGACGTGGCGCATTTCGATGTGATCAGCGACCGCGCTAACGGGACGCTTGTCCGATTCCAGAACGTGAATTGAAATACGCGCCTTGTTAGGCAAAAGCGCGCCGCGCCAGCGCCGCGGCCGGAACGGGCTTATGGCAGTGAGAGCCAGGAGCGCGGCATTGATCGGCAGTATCGGGCCGTAAGCGGAGAGATTGTAGGCCGTCGATCCAGCTGGAGTAGCAACGAGAATGCCGTCGCAAATCAATTCCTCTAGGCGCACCTTGCCGTCGATGGAGATTGCAAGCTTGGCAGCTTGATGGCGTTCGCGAAACAAGGAGACCTCATTGATAGCCAGCGCTTTGCGAGCTTTGCCAGCGCTGTCGTAGGCGACCATCGACAGGGGATGAACGCGGCTAACTTCAGCTTCAGCTAACCGCTCGCGAAGACCGTCGATCTTGAATTCGTTCATCAGAAAACCGACGGAGCCCCGGTTCATACCATAAATCGGGATGCGATCATTGATGAAGCGGTGCAATGTCTGCAGCATGAAACCATCGCCGCCAAGCGCAACGATGGCCTCGGCCTCGGCCGCTTGGACAGTGCTATATTTGGTCTCGAGAAGTTCCAACGCTTCGCGCGCCTCGGGTGCCTCACTTGCAACGAAGGCAATCTTCTCGAATTTCGTTTTGATTTTGGTCATGATGGTGCGGTCAGGGGACGGGACAAGACGTAAGGCACGGCGGGCTTTAAGTGTTGTGGTGCCCGCGCGGCTGACAACGTCTTAGTGCCTGGCGTTTTAGAGAGGTAGAGTTTCGCAGGAGAGGGTCGCCCAGTTGCACGAAAACGACAAGCCCGTTCTCATCTACAGCACGTTTCCTGACGCGGACTGCGCTCAAAAGGTTGGGGCAGACCTCGTTTCACGCGGGCTCAGTGCATGCGTTAACATTTTGCCTGGCATGACGTCGATTTACCGGTGGCGAGGGGAGGTGACGACGGCGCTTGAGGTGGTCATGCTGATTAAGACCCGATCAGGGCTCGTTGACGGCGCTGTTTCTGCCGTTCGAGAGCAACACCCATACGAGACCGCGGCAATCCTGGTTGTCCCCGTCGCCGGAGGTTCCGAACCTTACCTGGCGTGGATCATGGCAAATACGCAGATCCGAAGCTGACCTGCCTTGAGCATTTGTCCTGCGAAGTGGATCCCGGTTCTTCGTAAAAAATTCGACAAAGCGCTCTGGTGGCAGGCAGCGGTCCTGAAGATTTGCTCTCCAAGCATCCGCGATCACATATGTCCTAGAGGATGGGTAAACAATGCCTGCACCGAACGGTGCATACGATAGCCAGACCGCCGCTGGGCTCGAGCCGCGGCTCGTTGTGGCCTGGGGGCAGCCCGGACGCGAGGCTGGGCAACCACGCGCGGGATCACTACTCGCTGCGGAGCTGTGGGGATAGCCGCGAAGTATGGTGTTGGGCGCCCCGCATTTAGCGCACCGCTCTCGGGCGGCTGTGTCCCGTATGGGGCCTGGCCCTTGCTGCCGTCTGGTAGTGCGGGTTCGAGAGATGCAGATTCCCCATTTTCTGCCTCGTCGTTGGCACGTTCGGAATTACCGGGAGATTCCAGCCGGGCAACTTGTTCTTCAGCCGGTAAGGGACCTCCCATCGACATCCTGCCAGCTAACGGCGGGCGGCGGCCAGCTTCGGGAATTTCTGCAGTCTTAACTGCAGTGCGTGGCGAAGTAGACGAACGTGCTGCGTCGCCGGCCTGTGCGGGCTCGCTGGCCCAAGGCAGCGTTTCAGTGGCGGAAGTCGCGACCCGCCGCTGACCGTCAGAACGCTTTTCGTCAAGTTGCTTGGCGCCGCTGCCGGCAACCTGAACCGTTGTCAAAGCATTCCAGCCGGCGTCTTTCTTATTGCCTGCGCGCGCCAGTATGGCTGAAGGTACACATCGGCCGTCGTCTGTCTGGGCCTGCCCCTTGGGGCAATCTCGACCGCACATCTGAGCACTTTGGCCCTGAAGAAGTGTCAATTGTATATAGTCAGGCTGCTCGACCGGGAGTGATGCATTAATGCGCTCCATGAATGCCACCAAGGCCCGTTTCGAGCCGTTGCCCCAGCTGCCATCGGCCTCACCGGAATAACATCCCAGGCGTTTGAGTTCAGTTTGAAGGTCGCGGATCAACTGCGTGCGTGCGTTGCCATCACCAGGAACCGCAGAACTCACAGGGACTGTTGTGCCGGGGCGGACGGCGTCGGCTGAAACCGATGTTTGCCAAGCGGTTGAGTGAGCTGCAGGTGGGGCGACACTGGGTGCCACTTCCGCGACGGTTGTCGCCTGCGGAGCCGTTGTCTCATCCCGGACGGCAGGTTCAGAATTGGCAAGCTTCACCCTAGCAGGTGCGCTTAGAGTAGGTGTTGAATCCGGTGCCGGTTTAGCCACCGCTGCGGGTTGAGGCGCAATCTCAATACCGGGGTTCGTCAGTATGCGCGTCACATCTGCGAGTTGATCTTCGCGGTGCGTGGGCGCGTTCTGGTAGGCGGCATGTCCGAAGACCAAGCCGATGGCGGCGAGCAGCAATCCCAAGAGCTTACGCATTTCACTCCACTCCCTTACCCTGGCTCCCCGGGGCTCGAATGCTTGCAGGTCAGCAAAAACGGCGCTCGTCAGCCGTCTGCAAAATCGATGCCGGTACGCCTTATAGCAAGCGAATGGCGCCGTCTTTGATTGCCGTCAAGTCCGCTAAGTCCAGGTAAACCAACGTCAAATTTTGACCGGTAAAGGCATAGGACGCGGCGCTTGTATGCACTACGCCCCACCGTGCGGAAACAAATATCTCTGTACACCACAAAATAGCCATTTGAGAAGGGGTGGCACACGCAACAAACGGTGATGACGAGCAATTCGTTGCAAGGTGATCCCGCGCGATCACAGGTCTTGCGCCAACGCTGTGAATTTGTGATGGCAACCTGGGGAAAGAGAGTGAATAACTTGGGGTTCGATGTGGATAATGTGTGCTGCATCCTGCAAGGCTTATGGTGCTAAAATGTTGCAGCTCTTGGGTCTTGGAAGCCAGAAGGCTGATTCTCTTAACAATTCATATCGAATCGCATAGCCTCAGCAACTGAGGAGGTGTGTGCCGCGTTAGTCACGCACTCACCTTGCTGGCGTGCTTAAGTTTTATGCAGTGAGATCGAGCGGCGATCTAAGCTGTGCATAGCTTAAGAGTGCCAAGCAGATTCCGGCTCTTCCTGTATCGCTTTATTTGGCCTTCTACTGGTTGCCGGTGTCCATTGGGGATGGGCCGGAGCTCACAGCCGTTTTGAGGGCCGATCGAGTGAATACAAACCGTTCATGCGTGGGCAGGGCTTAGCCTCAAGACTGCAAAAAGGTTTCTAAGAGCCGCAATTTGTTTTTCGTATGTTCGGCTCTCCGCATATGGAGAGGGAAATGAGACACCTACTAGGTGCATTGGGTGTTCTCGCAGCCGGCGTACTACTCGCCGTTTCAGCTGCGATGAACTGGCGTTTCGGATACCAACTGGGAAGAACTGAGTTCGACGGCATGATCTACGGTTCGGCTTCAGCCGCCGCAGATTGTATGAAGGCTCTTGTGCCGTTTTTCTTCTTTGCTGCCATCCGCAACAAGATGTGGTCGCAAGCTGCCGCATCGGCTGTTTTGTGGACAGTCGTGACGGCTTATTCTCTGACGTCAGCCCTAGGGCACGCGGCTTTGAACCGGTTCGATACGGCCGGCCAGCGCGCGGTTGAAGCGCAGAGCTACAGTGATCTGCGCAGCGATTTGAAGCGCGCTCAAGATCAACTGTCGTGGATTCCGCAGCATCGTCCAAGCGCTGCAGTCCAAGCCGACATCGACAATGCCAAAAACCAGCGTGCATGGGTGTGGACCAAGGGCTGCACAGACGTGACCGGAAAACAGGGTCGCGATTTCTGTCAACAGCATAGTGCTTGGCTCGCCGAGATGGCTTCGGCAGATGAAGCCAAAGTGCTTGAAACGCGAGTTGCTGCTGTATCGGCAAAGCTAGGTCATGCCAACGGTTCGACCGTTATGGCCGAAGCCGATCCGCAGGCCTCGGTGCTTGCCAAATTGACGGGCTTTGAAGTCGAGAAGATCCAGATGGCAATGACGGTTTTCATTGCACTGCTTCTCGAAGTCGGCTCGGGCTTTGGTATGTACGTCGCCTTCAGCCAGTGGCGTCTCTATGACCGCGAAGCTCCGAGCGCGCCCAAGATGGCCACGCTTGCTTCGACCAACACCGCTGTGGCAGCGGTGGCAGTTCAGCCGGTTGCAACACCGGCCCCTGTGCAGATTGCCAAGCCACGTTCGGGAGCCAACGACAACAAGACGGCCCCCGCACCGCAACGCCTCGTCGCTCCCGAAACTGATGTGGAGCGCTTCTACAAGGAGAAAGTCGATACCCAAGACGGGTCCAGCCTCACTGCAACGGCATTGTATGAAGAGTACTGCGCATGGTGTGAAGAACAGAGTAAAGAGCCGCTCGCACTGCCGACGTTCGGCCGCGAGTTCGGTGATCTAGGTGTGCAGAAAGCTAAGGTTGCAGGACGAGTTCGCTACATCGGGATCTCACTGAGATCCGGTCTGGACGCTGAGGAGGATAAGAAGCCGACTGTCTTCAGGGTCGAAGCTGCCTAGGAATAGGCACTACATTAAACCGGGAAGGGCTGCCGAAAGGTGGCCCTTTTTGCATTTGTGGGGGCATGACGCGACGCGTGAGCGTCGTGATCGTGTCATCCGGCAAAGATGCTAGATCATCAGTTGGCAAATAAGTAATGTGTCCGTACGCCGTAACGGCTGTTGATTTTGCGGGTTGAAGTCCCGCTGAAGGAGGTGTCCGTCCGCCTTTAAAGCGCAGGAAGCAGCGTGCGGGCGACCGCGGGTTGTGAGTTTCTGGAGCGCGAATGCATAGGCCGCAACGCAAGTGAACCTACGAGTAGCCTCGTTAAACGTTTTGAAGACGCCGACCCGGTGGACACACGGGGAAGGCCACGCTGGCGGATGGGATACGGAAGCGTCCGTCAGGTTTTCCGGGGTAGCAGGGGCGGCATGTGCAGGCAGATCAACAGACAAGTGCGGGAGACCCGGGCTGGTGCGGCGAGAACCGCAACGGGTGCGTATAAGGCTAAGCCGAAAGCGCGTCCGGCCAGTCCGGGAGTCGGAGGGGCTCATAGTACCGTTTGAAGGCCCGGTCAGCATAAACCGGGCTTGAGGGAAGGGGCCCTGCTTTGTTCGTGCGAGATCGAAGCATGGAGGATCAGGAGATTGCATGACGCTATCAACTCCGGACACGATCAGGACGTTGCAGAGGTCGCTCTACCTCAAGGCCAAGCAGGAGCCCAAGTTCCGTTTCTATGCCTTATATGACAAGGTGTGCCGCGTGGACATTCTCACCCACGCGTACGCTCTTGTCCGTGCCAACAAGGGAGCGCCAGGAGTTGATGGCGTGACCTTCGCGGCCATCGAGGCTGGATGCGGTGCGGCGGCTGTGGTCGATGAGCTGCGTCAGCAGCTTATTGGCAAAACATACCGGGCGTCCCCGGTACGGCGGGTGTGGATCCCGAAAGCGAACGGTGACCAGCGGCCCTTAGGCATTCCCACGATCCGCGATCGTGTGGTGCAGATGGCACTGAAGCTGGTCATCGAGCCCATCTTCGAAGCGGACTTCTGCGAGACCTCGTATGGGTTCCGTCCGAAGAGATCGGCCCACGATGCTATCGATGCCATCGCCAACGCGCTCGTCACTGGGCACGTGCATGTCATCGATGCGGACCTGTCCAAATACTTCGACACCATTCCTCATGCCAAGCTCATGGCGGTGGTTGCTGAGCGCATTGCCGACGGCGCGGTGCTCGCGCTGATCAAGCAATGGCTGGTGGCCCCGGTGGTAGAAGAGGATGGGGACGGCACGCGGCGGATGAGCGGCGGCAAGGGCAACCGGGAGGGCACGCCGCAAGGCGGCGTCATCTCGCCGTTGCTGGCCAACATCTACCTGCATCTGTTGGACCGCCTGTGGCAGCGGCGCGATCTGGCACAACAGCTCAATGCGAGGCTTGTCCGTTATGCGGACGACTTCGTGGTGCTGTGCCGGCGCGATACGGAGCGTCCGATGGCCGTGGTCCGCCACGTGCTTGGGCGCCTCGGCCTGACGCTGAATGAGACGAAGACGCGAACGGTTGATGCCCGCATTGAGGGCTTCGACTTTCTCGGCTTCTCGATTGAGCAACGGGTGAGCCACAGAAGCGGCAAACGCTATCCGCATATCGAGCCGTCCAAACGCTCGAGGCAGCGGATCAAGGACAAGATCAAGGCTCTGACCACACGCCAGCGGACACCTATTCCGCTCGAGGTGATCGTGGCCGAGGTCAATGCCACGCTCCGCGGCTGGCTTGCGTACTTCCACAAACGCAACTGCCAGGCAGCGCTCAAGGATATGCGTTGGTTTACGGAGGAACGGCTCAGGACCCATCTCAGAGACCGGCACCATGTGCGGTGCCGTGCGACCGGGTACCGGCGCTTTCCATCCCGCAAACTCTATGCCGTCCATGGGCTCCATAAAGTGCCAACCACAGCCGGATGGCAACCGCGCATGCCCTGAGGTGAAGAACACCGGAAAGCCGTGTGCGGGAAAACCGCACGCACGGTTTGATGAGGGAGGGCAGGGTCAAACCTGTTCTCTACTCTACCCGAACGCATTCGCCCCGAACTGCCTTGAAGCGGTGGAGCAGTGGGTCCATTGAGGTCTGCATCAGGTGAATAAATAAAGCTGGAAGTTTATGATTCTGGAGAATTTGTTTGTTGTTGAGACCGATCAATTTGTTATTTGAGACCTTTTACGATGAAATTTTTTACTGATTGGCTGCGAGCTCTGCGACCCCTTTTTGTCGTCACCGTATTCATGATTGTTTTGGAAATCGCCGGAGTTCCGAGTCAAAATTGGCTAAATGGCTTTTTGTTTTTCGGCAGTTCCCTTTGGACAATAATTCTGTTGAAGAGGGTATTAGGGAAGCACGCGATTGCGAAAAAGGTAATCTATGGCGTTTCTAAGCCGCCCAAAAATTTGTAGTCCAGCGTGTTGGGATAACTATCAAAATTTATGGAGTTCGAAGGACACGGTACTTATTTGCCGGCGCATGAAGTCGTGTCGTTTTGTAGCTCCCTACAGTTCCTGCCACATTGCGCGTGCACTGTAGGAAAAGTTGTCCTCCGGCGCCAATAACCAATATCAGAAAAGTACCGCAGGTACTGAAGGAGCCAGAATGCCGAAACTTGCCCGGGCCGTTCTAGGAATGCTGCTGGGATTTGCTATCGGGGCGGCGGCCGGAGCTGTGCTCATTTATTTCGGCTCGGCGAACACGCATGACAGAAGCCTCGAAATGGTGATGACTGCGTTTTTTGTGGCGGGTCCGATAGGGGCGGTTGTTGGCATCATTGCAGGTCTTGTCTCGAGGAAACCCGCTCCTGGCCGCAGCAATCCGGTATCTTAAGACCGCACACAGGGCAGAACAAGGCTTGAGGCCGGGACTGCCGCGCTACCGCCCCAACGGATGGCGGATTACGGGGCGAAAGTGCGCACTTGTCCAACATTATGGTCTAGTGGCACGGCCAAAACCAACTAGTTCCCGGTCGATGAGGCGGTACGAGTAGGGCCTTTGCCCCGTGCTCCCAAACAAAAAAGTAATCCTCTTGCCTCACGCGCTCGTTACTTTACCATCGGATACCTGATGGCAGGGCCTCGATGACTTATCGGAGGGCTGACGCGTGAAATCTGCGATTGCCGCGATGGCTGGGTGTATCGGGCTGGCCGCCGGCTTGGCTCCTGGGCCGGCTCTGGCCCAGGGAACGGCGTCAGAACTGGTCATTTCCGGCCATACGCTGACCTGCGACGATTTTCGCGGCGTCCGTGTGCGCACCACCCGGATGGACGACTTGGGGGATGTGGCCAGGGCCTGGATCGTCAGCCGCATGCCGATCATAACCATCGATACGGTCCGCATGGCCAAGTTGCCTGAAAAGGTTCAGCTTTTCTTCTATTTTCACGAGTGCGGCCACCACGTCCTGGCTCACATCTATGTGCCCACCACGGTCAGCGAGAAGGAGGCCGACTGCTGGTCAGTGAAAAAGGGGCGCAAAGATGGATTATTCACGCGCGAAGACGTGGCCGGGTTTGCGCCCGTGTTTGCCCATAGCCGCGGTTCCATGGCCGGGCATTTGCCCGGGCCGCAACGCATAGCTCACATGCTCGCCTGTTTTGACGACCCGTCGGAAACGGTCGACGAGCCTGAGGCTGCACAGCAGGGCATCATCACCCTTCGTTCATCGGCTGGCGGCGGGTAGCACGAGCCGCTGACTGACTTTGATCTCAGGGCTGTGCAGTTGGTTGACTTGCATGAGACTTGTCATGCCCACCTGATGCTTGTTCGCCAGGCTATAGAGCGTGTCGCCCGGCATGACGATAATTTCGCGATTAAGAGATTGAGGCGGGTAAGCCGTTCGTGCCACGGGCCTCATTACGCCAGTTTCAGGCGCGCGCGGCGATGCTTTCCATTGAACATGTGGCGATTGAACATTTGAGGCGGGCACGGGTGACGGTGCAGCACCTGCCTGCATGCGATCGCGGTTGCCGCTCCATTGATAGGAATGGGCCTTGGCCGTCCCATGTACTGCTCTTTGAGGCGGGTAGGCTGCTTGCTGTTTTTGGCCAACGGTGCCGATTGGTGGAGACTGCAGGCTGGCGGTTGTCAGCCCCTGCTGACCGGGGGCGGAGCTACATGCAGTGATGAGACATCCAAGGCCTGCAACTGCTGCGTAGCGACACAATAGGGATAGATTTAGCGCGGCACGGTGTGAACTCATTACACAACCTCACTGGCGGCGGGTTTACTGCCCAGTGGCCTTCTGGCGCGGGGTTATCCAAGCCAAATGAACCATTCACGGGACCTCCATCACGCGCTCATTATGGTTAAGCCTCAGTTAATGAACACGGCTGTGGGGCCAAGATTGGAAATTGAATGTCACGGTCATGCCGGTTCGGGCTCGACGGCTGTCACCCTATGGGCGGTCCGGGCCTGCCGGTGCTGGGCGCGCGCCGTGACAGCCAGCCAAGCCGGCTCACCGTTGAATCGAATCAAGGTAGGTTTGTTTAGTGCTGCGTCCAGGCTAACGTGGCGCATTGCACGCATGATGTTCAACCACAGAGGCCAAAGGCGGAAATGGCAGGCACAATTGACCCCGCCGCTTATAAAGACGTGATGCTGGTGCTTGCCACGGCGGCGATTGTGGTCCCCGTTGTGCAACGTTTTAAAATTTCGCCCGTTCTGGGCTTCCTGATGATGGGTGCCCTGCTGGGGCCGTTTGGTTTGGGCGCGCTGGCAGGCGCATATCCCGGAATGAGTTGGATTACCGTTGGGAACAAAGACAGCCTGCATACGCTGGCCGAGTTGGGCGTCGTGTTTCTGCTGTTTCTGATCGGTCTCGAATTGTCGATTAAACGTCTCGTCACCATGCGCCGCCTGGTGTTTGGGCTTGGCGGACTGCAAGTCATAGTCTCGGCACTTGTGCTAGGATTCGTGGCTTATGGTCTTGGGCTCGGTGCCGGCCCTGCAACAATCGTGGGGCTCAGTCTGGCGCTGTCGTCGACAGCGATTGTCGTCGAGGAACTGTCGCAGCAAAACCGTTTGCGCACGGCCACCGGCCGGTCGAGTTTTGCAATCCTGTTGTTTCAAGACTTGGCCGTTGTGCCGCTGATCCTGCTGGTTACGATATTGCAGCCGGGGCAGGAGGGTTCGGCGAGCTCGGCGGTGATGCTGGCGTTTGCGCAAGCAACGATTGCCGTAGGTCTCATTGTTGCAATTGGATCGATATTGCTGCGGCCGTTGTTCCGGTCGGTAGCAGCAAGCGGCAACACCGAGCTTTTTGTGGCGGCAACATTGCTGGTCGCTGTGGGCAGTGGCGTCGTTACGGCTTTGGCAGGTTTATCGATGGCACTTGGCGCCTTCATTGCGGGGCTATTGCTATCTGAAACGGAATTCCGCCGCGCCATTGAGGCGACCATAGATCCCTTTAAAGGGCTACTTCTGGGCGTTTTCTTTTTTACAGTTGGTATGAGTCTCGATCTGGGGGCGCTCGTCTCCAATCCATGGCCGGTGTTGGCGGGCGTGAGCGGGCTCATCGCCATCAAGGCAACGATTACAATGGCACTGGCGAGGGGCTTTGGCTTGCCGTGGGCCGTTTCGTTCAAGACCGGACTGCTGATTGGACCAGGGGGTGAGTTCGCTTTTATCGTACTAGGCATGGCTGTAACGTCCGGCCTGTTGGATCCGGCCGCTGGAGCCTACGCGCTTACCGTCACTTCTGTGTCTATGGTCATGATCCCGCTGCTCGATAGCGCTGGGCAGGTCATGGTGCGCCACTTCGAGGAGCGCAGCAGAAACCCTCCTGGACATGGACTGGATGCAGCTCTGGCTTTGATGCCGTCATCTGAGATGCACGCTAAGGCTATCGTCGTTGGATATGGGCGTGTGGGAGAATTGGTTGCAGAAATGCTGAGCCGTCATGGCATCGAGCACGTCATCACCGAGCGAGCGCCCCAACTCGTCCGGCAGGCCCGGCTCGACGGCAAGCCGGTCTACTTCGGTGATGGCAAGAATACGCAGTTTCTGGCGCGCTGCGGTTTGGCCGACGCCAAGGCCGTTATAATCACCATGCACATGTGGTCTGAAGTCGATGATCTGGTTGCCGCCATTCGCGCTGAGTGGCCCAAGCTCGTCATTGTCGCCCGTGCGCGAGACGCGGGACATGCCAGGCGGCTCTACGAGTTGGGCGCGACCGATGCGGTCCCTGAAACAATTGAAGCAAGCTTGCAGTTGTCTGAAGCGGCCCTCGTTGGACTTGGTGTTCCAACCGGCCCAGTGATCGCCTCAATACATGAAAAACGCGACGAATTCCGTCATGAATTGCAAGCGGCGGTCAACAAGATCGGCCGCCCCGAGAGCCGGGGTCTGAGGGCGAAGAGTTCCCCAGACAAGGTCAAGAGCTAGAGGGGCATTGCCAATCAGTTCGGGCACTTGTTTCAAGAAGTAAAATTGGCGAGCGTAATTTTGCGTGTGAAATCGCCACAAAAAAACCGTGCCACCCCGGAGAGCAGCACGGCTGAAGTTTCCATCGGGATGGCAGATCAGAAAATAAAGTCGTCGGCTGTCAGGAGCGACTTGTCGACGCCGAGCAGCGTGACGCTGTCGCCATGGCCAAGATTGATGACGGTGTTGGCGCCAACCTGATCGGCGTGGGCAAGTACGTCGGACAGGGAGTTAAAATCCGTCCACGTTGAATGCACATTGAGCTGATCGTCGGTGCCGCCTGCCGTAAAGCCGCTCACCCTGTCGTCACCGCCGTTCTTGGAGAATGAGAACGTGTCGTCGCCTGCTCCGCCGGTAAGGAGGTCATTGTCCTTGCCGCCAGCCAAATAGTCGTCTCCGTCGTCTCCGGAGATCTTGTCCCTGCCATTACCGCCGGATTCGACGTCGTCTCCAGCGCCGCCGTGCTCGCGATCATTGCCGGCCCCGCCAGACAGGCTATCGGCGCCGTCGTCTCCGTAAAGCTTGTCATTGCCGGTAGCGCCGTAGAGATCGTCGTCGCCCGCGCCGCCATGCTCGGAGTCGTGACCGCGGCCGCCATGATGACGGTCGTCGCCGTTGCCACCGTTGAGGTGATCATCGCCATCGCCGCCCTTCAGATCGTCGTCGCCATCGCCGCCATTCAGGTCGTCGTCGCCATCGCCACCATGCTCGTTGTCGTCACCATCCGAGCCTTCGTAAAGGTCGTCGCCGTCGGTGCCGTCATCGTCTTCGCGAGCATTGAGTTTGTTGGATTTCTTGATGGCTGCCATGTGAACGAGTTTCCTTGCTACTGCGGTGTGTAGGCACCGTGGAGAGTTTTGAAGCTATTGATATCAATCGGTAAATCGTGACGAGCTGGTCACGACTCGCAGAAAGTATAACACGAAGGTATTACTCAAATTCGCCTGATGCGATACTGACGGGCTCTGTCAGGGAATTGTCAGTTAGCGCGCTCAGACTGTGCCGGAGGGCTTAGAGGGTCGCTCAGCGGGATTGCCGCAGACGGCGCGCGAATCCGGTAGGTCTAGCCGCAAATAAATCAATTTTAACAAACTATTAACACTTTTTGCTAGCAGCGGCCGGGAACTATGTATTAAACAATTGTTGCGGTGCATGATTGTTCATGCACCTCCACAAAATCCGTTAGCGCACTGATGGTCCGCAAAATCGCGTGGACCAGGGCGTAGCCGAAATTAATTCGAACACTCACGCCGAGGGTTATCAAATGCCGCGCATGATCTTGTCAGTTTTTCTAGGACTAATCCTTCTGGGCTTCACGCAGGCCGGTACTGCTGAAGCTGCCAAGCCCAAAGAGTTTAAGTTCAGCTTCTTCAAGCCCGCCGTCAGCAAGCCTGTAATTGCAAAGGGCGACGTGAAGGTGGAAATCAGCCGGGACGCTCAGAAGATGAACGTGTATGTCGCGGGGCAGCTCAAACACACGTGGCCGGTTTCGACGGGACGCAAGGGCTTCAAGACTCCGCGCGGCGCCTTCAAGCCAACTTGGATGACCAAGATGTGGCACTCCAAGCAGTGGCACAATGCGCCAATGCCCCACTCTGTGTTCTTCAAGGAGGGCTATGCAATTCACGCCACCTACGAGACGGGCAAGCTCGGACGTCCAGCTTCGCATGGCTGCGTGCGCCTTGCTCCTCAAAATGCAGCCAAGTTATTCACCATCATCAAAACCCACGGCGAAAAGAAAACCCGCATCGTCGTCAGTTGAACGTCCCCGGCCATTACGCCAAGTGTGAAAGTTGCGATTGACCTGATCGAGGGTGGCCCCATGCCGCCCTCGATTTTTTTAGCAAGCCAGGGTATGCTTTGCGCGCTGCGGGGTTTGTCAGGAACAACTGAACTCCAGGGCCTATAAGATCTGCCTGGGAGCTGTCCCTGACTGGAGCCGTGGTTCCAGATATATGGCGCCCACCTTACAATTGTAGGGACCCGGCGAGATCAACCGTTCCAACGGCCACCGCGGCACTTAGTTCTTTGTCAGATTGGGCGTTATGTCAGACGAAAAAAGTGCGCTTCGCGAACGGGCAAAAGCCGCGCGCAAACTGGCATTTGAGGCGCAAGGGGCATCGGCCAACTCCGCGTTGCGCCAGCATGGATTGGATTTTTTTGAGCTGCCCGCCACACCCGTGGTGTCTGGTTTTTTTGCTATCCGCGACGAAATTAATCCTTTGCCCTTGATGCTGAAACTGTATCTGGCGGGTTCCAAGCTGGCGCTGCCAGCCATGCTGGGTAAGGGCAAACCGCTCCTGATGCGCGGCTGGGCTCCGGGCGAGCCGCTTGCTGAGACAACCTGGGGCATTCAAGAGCCGCTAGGCGACGCCGTGGTGCTCGAGCCGGATGTCGTTCTTGTGCCGTTGCTGGCCTTTGATGAGGAGGGCTACCGCCTGGGGTATGGCGGAGGCTTTTACGACCGCACGCTGGCGGGACTTCGCGCCAAAAAAAACATTGTTGCCGTGGGGCTCGCCTATGATGAGCAAAAGATCGACGCCGTGCCCCATGAGAGCTATGACCAGCCCCTCGATTGGGTCTTGACGCCGTCAGGGCCGCTGAAATGCTCGCGCAGCTAGCAAGGGTTTGAATGCGTCTTCTTTTTCTGGGTGATGTGGTCGGCCGTGCGGGCCGCAAAGCCGTGGTGGAGGCTCTGCCTGGATTGCGCCGCCGCTATGGGCTCGATTTCGTTATCGTCAATGCCGAGAATTCGGCCGGCGGGTTCGGCATCACCGAAGCTATCCTCGAAGAACTTCTCGATGCCGGCGCCGATGCCGTTACGCTCGGCAACCACGCATTCGATCAGAAGGACGCACTGGTCTTCATCGGCCGCCAGCCCAAGCTGATACGCCCACTCAATTTCCCCAAGGGTACTCCCGGGCGAGGTGCGGCGCTCATTCAAGGTAAGAGCGGCGCCGAAGTTCTGGTGATCAATGCCATGGGGCGCGTTTTCATGACAGAACTCGACTGCCCATTCCGCGCCATCGATAACGAAATCACCGCCTGCGCCTTGAAAAGCGGCGCCGACGCCATCTTTGTCGATTTTCATGCCGAGGCCACAAGCGAGAAGCAGGCGCTTGGTCACTTCCTCGATGGGAGGGTCAGCGTCGTCGTCGGCACCCACACACACAGTCCAACAGCGGACGAGCGAGTGTTGCCCGGAGGCACGGCCTACATGTCGGATGCCGGTATGTGCGGCGACTATCACTCGGTGCTGGGCATGGATATCGAGGAGCCCATTCACCGTTTCATCACCCGCATTCCCCGGGGACGCTTCGAGCCTGCACTTGGCGCTGCCACGGTGTCGGGATTGGCGGTCGAGATCGACGGCCAGACGGGACTTGCTGTGAAGTGCGGGGCACTGAGGCTCGGTGGTGTGCTGCAAGCGGCTGTGCCCGCGTTCTGGGAACCGCCGGGCACTTGACCTCGGACCCTAGCCTCCGCAAAAACAGTTCAACTCATTTCAGACCATTATCACGAGACTCCCATGGCCGGTCATTCAGCTTACAAGAACATCATGCACAAAAAGGGCCGCGCAGATGCGGCCCGCGCCAAGGTCTTTGCCAAACTCGGACGTGAAATCACGGTTGCCGCGAAAATGGGATTACCTGATCCGGCTATGAATGCGCGCCTCCGGCTTGCCATCCAAGAAGCGCGTGCCGAGAACATGCCCAAGGACAATATCGAACGTGCGATCAAGAAGGCATCCGGTAACGATACCGCGAACTACGACAGTGTGCGCTATGAGGGCTATGCGCCAGGCGGCGTCGCCATCATCGCGGAAGCTCTGACCGACAATCGCAACCGCACGGGCGGCGCGGTGCGTGCCATTTTTACCAAGTATAGCGGCAACCTCGGCGCCACCGGTTCGGTTTCTCACATGTTCTCCCATGTGGGTGAGATCACTTATAAGGCGGCCGCGGGCTCTCCCGATGCTCTACTGGACGCGGCCATTGAAGCAGGTGCGGATGATGTGCAGTCGGATCTGGTTCAGCATGTCATTGTGTGCCCATTCGAGAGTTTAGGAACGGTGGCCGGTGCCCTTGAATCCAAACTGGGTGAGGCGCTGAGCGTCAGAACAGTTTGGCGCCCCAATCTGACGGCAAGCGTTGATGAAGATAACGCCTCGTCTATTATGAAAATGATTGCTGCCCTCGAAGATGATGAAGATGTGCAACACGTCTATGCCAACTTCGACATCTCGGACGAGATCTTGAAGAAGCTGACGGCGGCTTGAAGCGTATGTTTGGTGTCTGACCCGGAGTGTCAGACACCGTTGCCAAAGCCATCCTGAACAAGCTGATGGCGCCCTAGTCGAATTTGGAGAAGGTCCCCTCTCTTTGACGCGTACTATTGCGTCAACGGAGGGTACGCTAGAGTAGGCAGACGATAGGAGCCGGGTGGGGCATTGATGGGCTGGGATAGATGGTAGACGGCGGATTGTTTGGTGGCGCTGCAGGAAAGGCCAGCCCGATCAAGCCGAATCGAGCGAAGTTGCGTCAAGCGGTGACGTTGTGCTTGGTGTTCGGTTGCGGGGTGCTTGCTAGTCCGTTGGGAGCAGGCGGCCAAG
>JBEBJD010000273.1:0-6241 GCA_040080075.1 Hyphomicrobium sp.
CGGGTACCGCACGTGCACGTCCAGCCGCCCCACAAGGCCTGACTGACTGAGCTGGGTGTCCGCACAATTGGCAGTGTTGAGCCGCACGTTGGACAAGATACCTTGTGGATATTGAGGCCCCAGCGGCTTTGCCGGAACGAGGCGTAAAGCACCAGGACGCTGAGTACTGCTGCGGTGCAGCTAAGTACTAAGAACATAAACTGTGCGAGGGTTTGAGTGACCACTAACTTATTCCTTATTAAGAAGTACCCACCCAAATATTATGCAATTTCCGGCCTTTCGCAGTTACACGCGGCACAGACCGGCGGTGCACTTTCAGGTCCTAAACGCGCGCGCCCTGCTTGAGAGCAACCGGGCAACACTACGTCCCCTTGAAATACCCACAATGGTGCTGGTCCCGTTGACGGGTTGCCCAAACATCATTCTAATGCCTAGGCTGGAACAGTGCTTGGCGAGACGCAGGGAATGGAGCGTCTCGACGGACGCACGGCAATCCGGCAATTGGCCCAGATACTCGGTCCAAATCTGGGATGGGGCGGCGCAATGGGTCAAGCGCCATTGCATCCCGGCTATTCAATTCGCAGATCAGCCGTTCAACACTTTACTTGGAGAGAACAAACCGATGAAAACTTCCCGCGTAATTGCAGCTTGCTTTGCCTTGGCCGTGGCCTTTACCGCAACCGGTGCATCTGCCGAATGCGTCACCAAGGGCGCTGTCGCGACGTCGGATTCGGCAAAATCGGCGAAATGGTTTGCTCTTGAAACCATGGTCCAGGCCGTTAGCTGGGGTCTTTGGCCCGGCTTCCTCTCGAATGGCAAGGTTGAGGGCTACAACATCACCAACGAACGCTATAACTGCAAGCCCGATGGTGGCTCTGTGACCTGCCGCGGTCAGGCAACGTTCTGCAAGAAATAGCCAACTCGACGAAAACACTGGGCCGCGGGCCATGTCTGGCGCGCGGCCTAACTATCACCAAGCCGGCTTGCTCACATGGTCCAGCCGAATTTGTTGCGTTCCCGCCATCTAGAGCTGTTAGGCGCGACGTTGGCAGCGTGTTGATTTGTCTTGGACCAATAGCGGCAACCCCACGCCCCTGTGAAGCCTACATATAAGGCTGTCGATCGCTCTTGCCTTGGGGCTCCGGCTCTGATAGGTCCACGCCTCTGATCGGGCTTTGGCAGACATGGCTCTGATCACGAGTCCACTACGCGGTCGTGGCGGAATTGGTAGACGCACTACCTTGAGGTGGTAGCGCTGGAAACGGCGTGGAAGTTCGAGTCTTCTCGACCGCACCATAGTGATATGGAATACCGGAATACCGGAATAGCGCTTGCAGCATGTCCGCCCGGGACAAGTTGCTGGCGCTTTTTCTTTGGGCCGGTTTCCTTTAGGAGACCGCTGTGCTCGAGTCCTCACCGAGCCTGTAAGCGCCGGCTGTGCCCGGTGCTCTAGAATGGAAACAATGCAGTTCCATTGACTTTGATTGCCGTCTTCTTCGAGGCCCTCGATCGCGCTTTTTGCTTAGACGGCTTAACTGTGCGATCCAAGTCGACTTCATCGGCTTGCTTGAGAATAGAGCGCTTAGACCTTCGCGAAGCTACCGTTGTAAGCGCTGGGCTCGCAGAAGGCATAACTGCCGCAACACGGACACGGGCGGTCGGGGTCAGTTCGATGACGGGGACGGTTGCTCCACCAATGCCTTGCGGCTGCAGAAGCGCTGCCGAGCCGTAGAACGGGCGCAATTGGTGAGCCGCACCGGTCTTGGCCTCGTCCTTACCAAGCTTATTAAGTTGGGCGGTGACTTTGGCGAGCGTGGGCGCCAATTCAGCTTCGTAGGACGCAACCGGCACCACTGGTGCCTTCGCCCGCATGTGCACGATCTTGAAACCGCGCACTTGCAGTTGCTTCAAAATCTCCGGCAGGGCCTTGGCCGTAGATGCCTTGATATCGTGAAAGAGTAAGATGCCGCCATTGCGCTGCTCAACCTGAGCCAGAGTGCGTTGCGTAAGCTTGTCGGGGCTAGCGATATAGCTATCGTTGGATACGACATCGACGGTGAAGGTGGCGACACCCCTCGTCTGCAGGTGGTTCAGCAGCGGGTCTGAGTCATTCAGTCCTGGAAAACGGAAAAATGGCGCGATCGGCTGACCCGCGGCCAATGCTACGGCCGCGATGCCCCGCTCGATCTGGTCCTTGCCCTTCTCGAACCCGAGCCGGCCGATGTTCATGGGGTGCGACCATGTATGCGTGCCCAGCGTGTGCCCGCGTGCCAGAACTTCTTTCACGTACTGCGGATAAGCGAGCGCCATCTGACCAACGGAGAAGAAGGTCGCTTTGGTGCAAAACTGGTCCAGAGTATCGAGAACAGATTTTGTGATCCAAGGCATGGGACCGTCGTCGAAAGTCAGGACGACTTCCTTGGGACCGAGGAAACTGTCTTCACGTACAAACTTGCTCATGTCGCCGTAGAGCGGTCCCGCGGTTGCATCGATCTCGACGACGCGCGAAACGCCAAGGCCACCGGACATTGCGGAACAGGCTTGTGGCTGCGGCACTTCCTGCGCCAGCGCGCCAGTCGCAATGAGCGCCACCTGAAGTGCCAACGCAAAACCAAAGACC
The DNA here is from genome assembly GCA_040080075.1 of Hyphomicrobium sp. Taxonomy (GTDB): domain Bacteria; phylum Pseudomonadota; class Alphaproteobacteria; order Rhizobiales; family Hyphomicrobiaceae; genus JANNFX01. Next base: position 2,621 of record JBEBJD010000273.1, read on the forward strand.
GGCAAACTGCGCATCGTGCGCCCCCGAAACGTCCGTTAAATCAAAGCCCCAACTCGACATTGGTTCAATTGGAGCGATGTTACAAGTTACAGACCTACGAACGGCACTCTTGGCCATTTAAGTGATGCGTGGGCGCATCGCTTTTTGCGGCAGAAGGCCCCTATTCCTCTTAATCGCCCATAGTCTTGATCCGCCATGGATCGTCGTCAAGACCATACCAAATGGGCTTGCGCACCGGCTTGGGAGCCGGGGGAAGCGGAGGTTCGGGTGCGCTGGTTTCAGGTGGAGCAGACCTTGCAGCATCAGCAACGGGGTTCTGCGCTGGAGCGGTCCCTGCCCAAGGCAATTTTTGATCGTTTGCGGGCGCCGTTGATGATTTGGGCGCACCCAGCTGCGGTTTTGCAGCTGGCTCGTCGATGGCGGCACCTGGCGAATTGGGCCAAGTAACAGCCCTGTTGGCAAGCGGCTGTCCCGCCAATGCCAACCGCTTGCGCTCAAACTCCCTGGCCGCCATCGCGTCGAATTCGGGCAGCGTCGTGTTTGGATATTTCGACACCAGGTGCACGACCGTGAAGCCACCCTTCTTGAGGCTGTCGAGAAGACTGGACAGCGCGCCCGCAGTTGATGGCTGAATATCGTGAAAAAGGATGATGCCCTTCTTCACGGACTTGAGTTGTGTCATTACGGTGCGCAGGACTTGACCAGGATTGTGGGTCCGGAAGTCTTGGCTGTCGACTTCGATCGAAATCGCACTCATGTTGCGGGTCTTCAAGTAGTCGAGTGTGGCCTTGTTATCGCGCAAGTATGGGAAGCGGAAGAACGGTACGACGGGCTTGCCCAACGCCAAGGTGACGGCACTGTTGCCCAATTCAATTTCGTATTTTGCCTTGGCCGGAGTGAGCGTCGTTAGTTTTGCATGCGACCACGTGTGCGAGGCAATGGTATGCCCGCGCGATGCGGTTTCCTTCAATGTTTCAGGGTCCGACACTGCCATGCGCCCGACGGAAAAGAACGTCGCCCGTGTACAATGTGCATCAAGTGTATCAAGAATCGGCTTGGTGTAGCGGCGAATTGGGCCGTCATCAAACGTCAGAACGATTTCGCCGTCCTGCAGAAAATCAACATCCTTGTATTGACTGTGCCCCAGCCGCGGTCCGCCCGTTGTGTCGATTTCAACGATGCGCGAAAGGCCGATGGCATCAGGGCGATTATCGCATCCAGCCGGCAGAGGCACTGCTACAGTTTCGGCGGGTGGGTTCGCTCCAGCGGCGGGCTCGATTGCGCCGGTGGCCGCCGGTTCAGGCACCTGACCAGCCACAACCTCACACCCAGCTAGGATGGCAATCCACGCACTCAATGCCCGGCTGACAAATCTCATATGTGGTTCTACCATTCCGGCTTCGAATGCAACTTCCGGGCTCGTGTGGTTTCTCGCAATTGCCTTCTCCTTTCGCGGCCTGGACAGGTAAGGCAATTGCGAGACATGAACCACACTAGAATCATGGGTTTTCTAGTGTCCTTCCGACTTCGAAATGCCTTTGCGAGGGTGCGGCAAAACATGAAGGCAATTCGGAGACAGGACACCAGCGCCACGTTTCAGAAATTTGCACACATGAGACCGCGCGTACACCATGCGAATTCCGGAAACTGAGCTACACTAGTGTGATGATCGAGAAGTCCGCTTCATTCTTGGGTCGCTTTCTTGGGCGGACGTCTCGAATTGAATCACACTAGTTTCATTAGTTTTCTAGTGTCCTCTTGATCGCAAAGTTCGTTGTGAGTGCGCCGGTAAATGAGACGAACTTCGCGATCAGGACCCCAGCGCTGGCGGGTTTAGTGTATGCGACGAACCCTGTCTCCACACCAAGCACCACAATGCCACGTCAAAATGTCTGGCCGGGAGACAGCCAATTGCGGCCCGTAAGGCAGTTCACCGTGACATCGCGTCAGGGAGCTACCTGCATTGTTTGGGGGCCGAAAACAAGGGTGCAACTGATCGCGGGACAGCGCCCCTGGCAAGCAAATTAATTCTCATTAAACCGCCATGTCACATGACGGTGACGTGTGGTAAGCGGCTAACGAAGTCGAGTCGCGCAGTCTTTTGGGCGCGTAATGTGGGGTTTCGATGACGGATCTCAGCACCGAACCGCGTGATGCCGAGGCGGCTGCCGATCCTACGGCTGAGTTGCTGCGGGAAGTCTCGACCGCCCTTGAACTTGGCCAGCATGGCCGCCTGCAAATTCTGGTCCAGGATGTCCCCGCTCCAGACCTTGCTGACCTCATCGAACTTCTAGGCCCTGCACGGCGCGTCGAGCTTATCGAGGCGCTCGGCACGTCGTTTAATTATGACGTCTTGTCTGAACTCGATGAAACCGTTCGCGACCAGCTGTCAGAGGCGTTGCCCAACGAACTCCTGGCAAAAGCCGTAACCGAACTTGATTCCGATGACGCCGCTTACCTGCTGGAAAGCCTAGAAGAGAGCGACAAGCAGGACGTTCTAAGTCAATTGACGCTGGGCGATCGGGCGGCCCTGCAGCGCAATCTTGACTATCCCCCGCAGACAGCCGGACGCTTGATGCAGTCGGAGTTTGTAGCGGTCGCCCCATTCTGGACTGTGGGGCAGGTGATCGACTTCATGCGCGTTAGCGACGATCTGCCAGATACCTTCCAAGAGATTTTTGTCGTCGACCCCAACTTCCGGGTTCTGGGAAGTGTGCAGCTCTCGCGGCTATTGCGCACAAAACGGCTAGTTGCCGTCGAGCAGATCATGGACCCCGGCCGCCAGACGGTTGTCGCCACGCAAGACCAGGAAGAAGTGGCCAGACTGTTTCAGCGCTACGACCTCGTCTCTGCTCCTGTTGTCGATGAAAACAATCGGCTCGTGGGTGTCGTGACGGTCGACGACGTCGTCGAAGTTATTCAAGACGAAGCCGAAGAGGACATGAAACAACTCGGTGGCGTGGGTGGCACGGAATCGCTTGCCGATAGCGTGTTACAGACCGCGCGCTCGCGCGTGCCGTGGCTGGTCGTCAACCTTGGAACAGCATTGTTGTCATCGACCGTCATCCAAGCCTTTGGCGGGACAATTCAACAGATGGTCGCACTCGCGGTCCTGATGCCAATCGTCGCCTCTTTGGGCGGAAATGCCGGCACCCAGACCATGACTGTAACCGTCCGCGCGTTGGCAACCGCAAAGTTGGGTGCGCTCAATGCCGGTCGCGTGGTGACCCGCGAAGCCTGCGTCGGCCTTATAAACGGCTTGTTGCTGTCGGCTATTATGGCAACGGTAGTGTTTATCTGGTTTGGTTCACAGGCGCTGGGCGCGGTTATTGGCGCGGCCATTATCGTCAACCTGTTCGCGGCCGCGCTGGCGGGTATTTTGATCCCTCTCGCCCTCGATCATTGGGATCTCGACCCTGCACCCGCCTCGGGCGTGTTCGTGACCATGATCACCGACTGCATAGGGTTTTTTGCGTTCTTGGGTCTAGCCACAATGTGGCTGGTGTAAGGGAAGCCTGCCGTCCGGTTGGCCGGTTGACGGCGCCAGTTGCATCATTTTGGGACAGTTTCCGGCATTTTTTTTACAGCTTCCTTTTGCCTCAAGGTTGCCTTGTATGCTAT
>JBEBJD010000255.1:0-6234 GCA_040080075.1 Hyphomicrobium sp.
CTCCGATGGCGAACAGCAGCAGGTAGCTTAGATTGGGCAACCCGGCTCTGGTTTGTGCTTCCGCCAGCACCTGCGACCACCAGCACGGGAACAACAGGAGCCAGGTGCCGATGGGACGATCAGCGCGGGCCAGACGCAGATAGGGCCGGATGGCGTAGGGAGCCAGCGTGTCGACCCAGTTGCCGCGTGCGGCGTCGGGGATGGCCGGGTTCAAGACGGGTTCAGGGAGGGGTGGCAACGTGGAAGCGTTCCTGCTTGGGCGGTGTGGGCTCGCATTAAAGGTCCATTCTTTGCAATTGCAGACAAGGTGTAAACAAGCAATTGGGGCTTTCTGCGTCCCCATTTTGGAGCCCGGTCCGTGGCTGGAACCGGTGCGGGCAGCCGGCAACGAAGCGCGTTCCGGCATCAACCGGTATTTTGGACCGTAAATTATTTGCACTCCCATTGTGGTGCGTTATGTCCGTTCGCATGGCCATTCACGACCCCAACGCACAACGATTGTTTGTCCTGGTTCCCTTGCAGGCCGGTGTCGTGATTGCGTGTGACAAAGAGCAAAGCAACTATTTGGCGAATGTGCTGCGTCTGGAGGCCGGTGCCGAAGTGCTGCTGTTCAATGGAGAGCACGGCGAATGGCGCGCCACGCTGACCGAAGCCAGCAAGCGCCATTGCGCCCTCACCGTGACGGCAAACGTGCGGCCCCAGGATACGGGCCCCGATCTCCACTATATATTCGCGCCGCTCAAGCGCACGCGCCTTGACTATATGGTGCAGAAGGCGGCAGAGCTGGGTGTTTCGGCGCTGCGGCCGGTGATTTCGCGACGTACAATTGCCGAGCGTGTCAACCTCGAGCGCATGCGCGCCAACGCCATTGAAGCCGCCGAACAATGCGGGATATTGCACGTGCCGGGCGTGATGGAGACCGAGCGCTTCGAACGGATGTTGGATGCTTGGGATGGGTCCCGCCGGCTGATTTTTTGCGATGAAGGCGCCGAGGTCGCCAGCCCACTTGCGGTGTTGAGCAAGGTGAAGCCCGGCCCACTGGCCGTGTTGATCGGCCCCGAAGGTGGGTTTGATGACAGCGAGCGTCAGTTGCTTTTGTCAAAACCGTTCACAACCGCGATTTCACTGGGCCCCCGTATCATGCGGGCGGATACGGCAGCGGTGGCCGCGCTGGCGCTGGTCAATGCCGTTCTGGGCGATTGGCGTTGAACCGGTGGGGTCCACCCTCTTCCCTTGGCCGTCAAATTGTGAGACCTTCCCCCCATCGTTCAACAACCGAAGGGAGGTGATCCGATGTCGAGTGGGATATTGAGGACAGCGATGTGTGGATCGTTTGGACCAGCCGCCGGCCACCTTCCGGTCACAGGCTAAACCGGCGATCTTGACGCGGGCCGATCGACAGTCCGCCAATCGCAACCGCATCTCACGGGGGCCGCTCGCAAGGGCGGCCCTTTTGTTTGGTGCCGGTGACACGGCCGGCGCGTGCGCAAACGCTGTGGTGGTGCCGTAGCGCGCTTGTGCTAAGTTTGCCCAATGCTGCTGTCCCGCGAGACATATCTTTCCCGGCTACGCGTTGCCACTGGCATCTCGCTGGCCGTCGCGGGAATTGTCTATGTTCTCGCTCCCGCACGCTGGTTCAGCTTTTATGGCTGGGCCGTGATCCTGCTGGTTGCCGTAACGCTATTTGCCCATCCGCTGCTGCAGCGCCTCAAGGACTTGGGTCAAAATCGTGCCTGGGCGTTGGCCTTCATTGTTCCCGGCGCCCTAGCCGGCCTTCTTCAGATCGGGTTTTGGCTGGTGTTTTTTGTGCTGGGACCGCGCAATCCTGTGCCGGGGATCGCGCGTGAGATGTTTTGGATAAATGCTGGGTTTGCAATGCCTTACGCGATAGTGGCGGTGGTTGCTGTGTGGCTTTGGCTGTTAACTGGCGCGGCGCGCGAACCAGGATAATACCTACGGCACCAACCGCCTGGGCAATCAGGCGCTATCCGCGCTAGTGGTCCGTCGCGCCAAAATCGCATCATGGCCCCAACCCGTTCCGGTTTTGATTGAATCGCGAACAGACCCTAGTTCGTTGTTTTATCGTACTTCTTTGCGGATAACCGCCTCACTCTTTTCTGGAAGCACTCAGGTTTATCGTGCTTCGTTGCGGAAAACCGCTTCACACTTTTCCGGAAGCACTCTAGGCTGATTTCAGTTGCATATGGTTCTTGGAGATGGTGATGACGTTTTTCAGAAATGCCCGATGGCTCGGCACGGCTGCGCTCGCCGCAGTACTGGCCACGCCCGCTTCGGCGCAAACCCATGCTGCGAAAAGCGCACACGGCTTGCGCGCTGCCACGGCCGTGACGAACGTCGACTATTCAGAGGGTTATGCTTGGCGTCACCGGCATGGCGTTCGTCACCGCTCACGGATCGTAAGTGTTGATGCCCCGTTTGCCCGCGTCGAGACACGCCGCTGGTACTCGACCGCAGTCGACGCTCCCTTTGCCTCGGTTCGCGTTCATCGCCGCCACGGCGTTTGGGTGCGGGCACCATTCGTCAATCTCTATGTTCCCCGGTGAGCCTGGGGCTGGCCCGCTTTGCGATTGAACTCAATCATTCTGGCGAATTCACCTTCATCGACATAATTCCTCCCAGGCCACGTGGTGTCGTTCTACGGTGCGCTGTATGAGGGGTAACAAGAACGCACAGCGGCGTCTTGGCCTTTAAGACGCAATACCGGCACTAACGCTTTGAATTTAAATGAACTCGATCCGGCTTCTGCACTTTTCTGCCGACCCAGGCGGGCGGTTGCAGGGGCTCTCATCCACATCTTAGGGGAGATGAACCGTGTTTGGACGTACCTCGACTCCTGATCCCAATATGCCAAAGCCCGCTACGCCGGCTTCGCCGAGCCCATTGGGGAATATGGGCGGCATGCCAGCTGCACCGCAGCCCGCTCCGGCGCCTGCCCGATCTTCCCCGTTCGCAGGGGCGACGACGATGGGCTCTTCGGTAATCGGCACTGACCTCACCATTCTGGGTGAGAAGATTACGATCATTTCTCAAAACCGCTTGCAGATCGATGGCGATGTGCGCGGCGACGTCAATGGCCGGCAGGTTGTCATCGGCGAAGACGGTTCGGTGATCGGCACTGTTTCTGCCGAGAGCATTGAGGTTCGCGGCGGTGTCAGAGGCGCCATCAAGGCCCAGGCTGTTACCTTGCAACCGACAGCCGTGGTTGAAGGCGATATCTTCCACACAACCTTGTCGATTGCCGAAGGCGCTCAGTTCGATGGCCGCGTGCGGCGTGCCAAGGAACCTGGCGATTTGAAGCCCAATCTTGATGTCGACTCGTTTGCGGCCACAACGGCGGCCTCCACGACGACTTCATCAAGCTGAAGGCAAGCGTCACACAATTTTCGCAACTGATAGACGGCTCCGCTGTGTTTCGCGGGGCCGTCAACTTTTTGTGGTGGCGATGCGGCATGTCATCCGGTGAACGCCGCCCGGTGCCACGGTGACCGCATTGCGGGGGCCAATGTTGGCCGTTTCGGTGCACAGCAGAACGCGATAATCTTCCCGGGGCATGTCCCCGAGCCGCACAGCCTTATCGAGCCAAGGATTCCATATGACGGTGCTGGCACTGCCTTCGGCCATGACTTCTATGGAGCGGCCAGCTGCGCGATCCTCGATCAACAGGGACGCACGTGTATCCCAATAAATGCGGTCGGTTTCTTGATCGATGGTGACCGGGCCAGACTGCATTTCTTCCCGGCCACTCAGTTGGTCAAGATAGGTGCGTCCGTCCAATCCCGAAATGGAGACCATTTCGATGTCACCAACCGCAAAATAGGTGTGTAGAGCTTCAGTGAGTGTGACGCTGTTGTGTCCCTGGTTTGTGGTGATGAGTTCGACGGACAAGTTGCAGCCAACAGTGATGCGCACCTGCGCGCTAACATTGCCTCCCACGGCGGCCTGCTGGTCCGCGTCGAGGCGGATGGCAAGTGTCACGCTGACTGCGACCGCCGTTACTTCCACGCTTTCGACGGTCCAAGGGACAGCCCTCACCAGACCATGTGCAGGCAGTGCCAAGCTGGCGTCGGGATGCGGGCCAAACCACGGCCAACACACGGGGATGCCGCCACGCACGGGCTTAGCGGTGCCCAGACGCGACCTTGGAGAACACCACAGAACATCTGGCTCTCCTGCCGCGGGCATCCACGACAGCACGTGCGCGCCGTGCAGCGCCACTATTGCCGTGCTCTCACCGGACGTCAGATTGGCGACGATCCCGCCGCGTGGACTGACTTCAAACGCAACATACCCCGGTCTCCCGAACCGCTCATTCAGAGCGGCTAGTGTGATGATCGATAAGTCCGCTATTTTCATGTGGCTAGGCTCAACAGCGGACTTCTCGATCTGAATCACACTAGAATCACGGACTTCTAGAGCGCTTTACGATCTGATGGAATCAGACCGGCGCTCCAGGCTTTTGTTTTGTCGCATTGTCTACGAAGAACCGGGATCCACTTCGAAGGACAAATGCTCTAGTGTCCTTGCCGGCTACGAAGTTCGCTTCAATCTTCGGCAGGCACTTGGCGAACTTCGGAGCAGGGTACTGGGTCGCGTTGATACAGTGACATGAGCCGCTCGCATTCCGGCCGGTTGTTTAAGACGCTCAATAGCCGCGGCGGCCGTAGCTGTTGGCGTCAATGCAGGCGATATGGACCCGGTTATCGCGGCCGATAGTCTGACACACGTAGCGCTTCAAGTTGGGATTGTTGCGGATGGCCTCGTCCGTCACCTTGATGCCATAACCGCGGGCCACCTGGGCCACGTATTGATCCTGGCAATAGGGGGTGGCGATTAGCGATCCGCTGACAGTCTGGAAACCCTTACTGCAGGCAATTTTGGCCTCAGCCGGGCCGGCACCGGCACCGGCACATGCCAAGAGGATTGCGGATGCGATGATCGAATAACGAAACATGTTGAGTTACCTCCAAATAGGCAGTGCACCGGGCAAGAGGTCCGGCACCCTGTCTGGAACGGGTACGCAGCCACCGTGCCAATGGTTTTAGCTTTAAAGACCTGACGGCTCGAGCCAATTGGCCAGATGCAGGCTGCGAACAGATCGTGTAAGTATCGCCCCCAACGGAGCAAGAATACAAGATACGAATATCGGGGGCAGAATGTTGACCGTCTATGAATCGGCCGGGGGCAAACTCATGCGTCAGGCCGAGGTGCCGGCCAAATCCGAAAATGCACTGTGGTTTGACCTGTTGAACCCGACTGCAGACGAAGACCGGCAGGTTGAACAGGTTTTGGGTATATCGGTGCCAACGCGTGATGAAATGCGCGAAATCGAAGCGTCTAACCGGTTTTATACGGAAAGCGGCGCAACTTACATCACCTCGTTCATTGTTCACAACGGTCACAGCGGTCCGCCGGAAAGCGCGACGGTGACCTTTATTCTGAGTGGCAACCGGCTGGTGACCGTTCGCTATACCGAGCCAAGACTGTTTCCCGAATTCCTCAACCGGGTTGAACGCGGTGATGCCCCGGCGGGATCGGCCGCCGCCATTCTCGTGGGATTTTTCGAAAGTATCATTCAGAACAAGGCCGATCTGATCGAACGCGTCCAAGACGAAGTCGATAAGCTGGCGCAAGGCATTTTCGATATGAAAGCGGCAGGCAACCGCAATAAGCGTCTTGACGCCTTGTTGAAGGTGATCGGCCAAGAGGGCGATATTGTCGCCCGGGTTCAGGAAAGCGCGACCTCCATCGACCGCGGCCTGCACTTTTTCGAAAAGGCTGCTCTTGATATGGTTGCGGATACCAAAACAGTTTCGCGCATTCAAAGCGCCGAGCGCGACAACGCCTCACTGGCCGAACATCTGCGCTCGCTGTCGAACCGAGTCAGTTTTCTGCTCGATGCAACCCTCGGTATGATCGCGACAGAACAGAACCAGATTATCAAACTGTTCTCGGTGATGGCTGTGATGCTCATGCCGCCGACGCTCGTTGCTTCGATCTACGGTATGAACTTCCGGCATATGCCGGAAATCGAATGGGAGTGGGGATATCCGCTCGCGCTTGGGCTGATGTTTTTGGCCGCTGTGATTCCATTCGTTTATTTCAAGCGCAAGGGTTGGCTCTAGATGGCTTTTGTTTTGTCGCATTTTCTACGAAGAACCGGGAGCCGCTTCGCAGGACAAATGCTCTAGTGTTCCGACTCCGGCCCTTCGTACC
>JBEBJD010000149.1:0-6189 GCA_040080075.1 Hyphomicrobium sp.
CTACTACAAACTCGACAACATCCTAGTCACAGATCGCGTCAACACCGCCTATGTTACCGGGCAATCGGAGCGTAGTTATCTCGGCGCCAACCTCTACCACTTCGGCGGGTTGCTGACCAACGACACGCCGCAATCCGAATCCTATGTGCATCCAATCATCGATTATAATTACGTGTTCAACCAGCCGGTGCTGGGCGGTGAATTGCGTTGGGATTCTAACGCCATGAGCTTCACCCGTAGAGATGCGGGGGCGCTCCAGAGCGACCAGAGCATTAATAAGCTCACAACCGAGTTGAAGTGGCGCCGGCGGCTGACCGACCAATTCGGCATCACGTATACGCCCTTTGGCGAACTGCGTGGCGACGTCTATCAGCTCAACAACTATACCGATGCCGTGACCGGTCTCATGGTCAGCGACGATTCGATTACCCGTGGCCGGGCCACGGGCGGCATTACGGTGGCGTACCCATGGGTTGCCAATTCGCAAGTTGGTTCCCACGTGGTCGAGCCGATCGGTCAGATCGTGACCCGCCAGGACGCCGTCTCGCAGCGCAATTTGCCCGATGAAGACGCAAAGAGCCTCGTCTTCGATGACACCAATCTGTTTGAGTCCGACAAGTTCTCAGGCTTCGACCGGCTGGAAACAGGCACCCGCGTCAATGCCGGGCTCCAGTACACGTTCCAAGCCAACTCCGGCGGCTTTGTGCGGCTGCTCGCGGGCGAGAGTTTCCATATCAAGGGCGACAATGCATTCGCCGACCCCGGTCGCGATCCCGACGGCGGCTTCGTCCATTCGCCAACGAGCGGACTTGAAACAGACCGTTCGGATTATGTCCTGGGCCTCTACATCGCACCCATCGACACCTTCCGCTTCCTGTCGCAGTCCCGGTTCGACGAACAGTCAGGCAATCTGCGGCGTGAAGATCTGTCGGCACGCTTCAGCTATGGTCCAATTACGGCCCAGACCACGTACACATACACTGCGGCGGATCCCACGCGCGGTCTTGAGATTTCACAACAAGACATCATTGCGCAGATGGGCTTGCAGCTGACCGATCGCTGGAGCGTTTCGGGCGGCATGCGCTATGACATCGATGCCGAAAACCGCCTGATGGATAGTGTGCAAGTCCGCTATCTCGACGAATGCTTTATGTTGAGCGCCACCTACGAAGAGACGTTCATCACCGACCGCACCCGCGAGATCGAGCCCGACAGAACCGTTATGCTACGCTTCGAGCTGAAACATCTGGGCGGCTTTAAGTACAAGACCGACGTGCTCGATCATACGTTCGGCAGCGATCAGCAGCCTGGATCGGTTCAATAATAGTAGTCCGCTCCTGGTAGCGGCCATTTCTGCCATAAGGGGGCGTGCCCCGGGCCTCCTGCTTGTTGCCAACCGTTAATTTTGAGACTCGCTACCCTTGGGAATATGGCCCATTGCGTGATTTTGGCCACGGGTCTGCCACGGTTACAGTGGATAACCTCATCGCAGCTGACAGCACACAAGCTACTGTAACAGGTGCCGAATCATACCCCGCGTGAGATCCGATTATGCGCCCCGCCTCCCTCGCCCCAAAACAGTGCTTAGCCATCGCCGCGCGAGGTGTACTGACAGCTGTGTTAGTTGTGTGCGCACCAGGAGCCATGGCTCAGGATGCCCCGGCTAAGCCCGCGCCAGCCCCGCCTGCCAAGGCTGTTGCACAAGCGGCTGCGGCCAAGCCGGCGACCAAGACCGCACCTGCCAATACTCAAAAAGGCAAGGCCGGAGGACAGTCCATCATTGCCCTTATCAATGATGAACCCATAACCGCCTACGAGGTTGAACAGCGGGCGGCCTTTATCGCCCTCAGTTCGGGCGGTGGTGGGGGAGACTTCAAGGCCAAGGCCGAGGCCCGCTGGAAACAAATCATCAAGGACCCTTCAACCAACACAAAGTTCCAAGAACTGTTGAAGGCCAAGAACGTCCAGACCAAGGAAGAGGCTCGCGAGCTGCAAACAAAGTTCGTCAAAGACTTGCAGGCCAACATGGTCGCACAATTGCAGCGTGAGCAGCGCAATGGTGCCGTATCTGGAAGCCGGAGCAAAGCTCAAGACGAGTTGATCGACGAAAAGATCAAACTCCAGGAAGCAAAGAAGTTGAGCGCCATCGCCTCCGAGGAGGAGGTCAGCATGTTTGTGCGCTCAATTGCCGAACGCAATAAGATGACGGAGGCCCAGTTCGCTCAGCACATGAAGGGCATGGGCGTCGATATACAAACCATGAAGTCACGTTTCCGTGCCGAGATTTCATGGCGCGAAGTGATCCGCCGCCGCTTCGGCAATCAAATTGCCGTTACGGGCCGCGACGTCGACAGGCTTGTCGCCAACAGCACGGGTGGCGAAGACGAAGTTGAGTTGATGCTACAGCGGATTTCGCTCTTCACCCCGGCCAAGGCTGATCAGGCCGCCATCGCCAAGCGCCTGGGCGAAGCGGAAGCGATCGCTGCCAAGTTCACCACCTGCGCCGAGCTTAAAGCGCTCGCAGGACAAGCCCCAGGAGCACGCTTTGAAGACCTGGGCCAGCGCAAGCCGTCCGCCATTCCAGAGCCAACCCGTACTATGCTGATCAACACCCAGGACGGCAATATGCTGCCCCCGACCGTGGGCACAGGTGGCATTGAGTTGTGGGCCGTTTGTGGCCGCAAGGTGGTTACAGCCAACGAGCAAAAGCGCGAAAGTGCAGAGAATGAATTGCGTCAAAAGGAATTTGAAATCCTGGCTAAGAAGCATTTGAAAGATCTGCGCCAGGACGCAGCCATCGAGTTCCGTTGATGCCTGAGAGGCACGCTGCTGGTGCACGGCCTTTGGCGCTCACCCCTCTGGCGCTGACCATGGGCGATCCAGCCGGCATCGGCCTAGAGATCGCACTCAAAGCCTGGGCGCAACGCACCGCTCGCGGCCTGCCGCCATTCGTCATGTTTGCCGATCCCGATGCACTGGCTCAACGTGCGCGGCTTTTGGGGCTGGACGCGGCAATCGAGACTGTCGCCTGCGTTCAAACAGGGGCCAGCCTATTTCACAAAGCCCTTCCAGTGGTTCGCGTCAGACTCGCCGCCACTGCCAAGGTGGGGCTGGCCAGCGCAGTCAACGGCCCCGCCACCATCGCCTCAATCGAACAGGCAACAGAGGCCGTCATCAAGGGAGAGGCACGGGCCCTCGTTACCAATCCCATTGCCAAGAGCGTTCTCTATGAAGCCGGTTTTGGACATCCCGGCCACACCGAGTTTCTTGCCGTCTTAGCGGCGCGGCGCGATCCCGCCCGCCACATTCTGCCTGTGATGCTATTGGCGTCAGCCGAACTGAAGGTGGTGCCACTGACCATCCATATTCCACTGCGTGCGGTTCCCGGCACTCTCTCCAAGGCACTCATTTTTGAAACCGTACGCATCTTGTGGCAGGCCCTCAATCGCGACTTCGGCATTCGCCAGCCCCGGATCGCGGTCACGGGTCTCAACCCGCACGCCGGCGAAAACGGAGCCATGGGCAGCGAGGAACGCGACGTTATTGGGCCGGCCATTGCAGAATTACAGGCCGAGGGGCTGGCCATAACCGGCCCCCATCCCGCAGATACTCTGTTTCATGCCAATGCCCGAAAGACATACGATGCTGTGGTGGCCATGTATCACGATCAGGCGCTGATACCGATCAAGACACTCGCCTTTGATCGTGGGGTCAATGTCACCCTCGGCTTGCCCTTCGTGCGCACCTCCCCCGATCACGGCACCGCGTTTGATATCGCACCCAAGGGCGTTGCCAATCCCGAGAGCCTGATTGAGGCATTGTTGATGGCCGCGAGCATGGCAGCACAACGGGAACAGGCCGCGCACTGCGCCGGCCAGTTTCGCGCGCCATGATCGCAGAACAGCACGATGGTTTGCCGCCTCTGCGCGACGTCATTCGCACGCACGGTCTCGCCGCCAAGAAAAGCCTCGGCCAGAACTTTATCCTAGATCTGAATTTGACGCGCGCCATTGCGCGTCTCGGCGGACCTCTTGCGGGCCGGACCGTGGTCGAAGTTGGTCCAGGTCCTGGGGGGCTAACACGCGCGCTGTTTCTCGAAGGGGCGGCTCGTGTCGTTGCCATCGAGCGTGATGATCGATGCTTGGCAGCCTTGACTGAAATTTCGGAACGATATCCAGGCCGCCTCATCGTACATCCAGCCGATGCCACCAAGACCGACTGGGCCAAACTATTGGATCCGGCGTGGGGCAACGCCATCGTCGCCGCCAACCTCCCCTATGGCGTAGCAACGGTGCTCCTCATCAATTGGCTTGAAACAGAGCCGTGGCCACCATGGTGGGACGGCATGGCGCTGATGTTTCAAAAAGAGGTTGCCGAGCGCATTGTGGCTGCACCTGGCAGCAAGGCCTATGGCCGCTTGTCGGTCATATCGCAGTGGCGTTCCAAACCCCACATCGCCATGACGTTGAACCCGGCCGCCTTCACGCCCGCGCCTAAAGTCGATTCTGCTGTGGTCGTATTCACGCCCATCGAAGCCCCAACTCCGGCGTGCTCGATCAAGGCGTTGGGCCAGGTGACGGCCGCCGCGTTTGGCCAGCGCCGCAAGATGCTGCGTGCGAGCCTGAAACAACTGACGCCCATGCCCGAACTGCTTTTGCGTGAGGCGAACATCAATCCCCAGGAACGCGCTGAACAGCTAACCATCGCTGATTTTGCCCGGCTGGGTGCCATTTGGGAACGGGTCTCGGCTCAGTAACCTGAGTGAACCCACTATAATACGCGTTGCAGGCCGCGCACAAAATCAGACAGCCCCAGCAAGCGCTCGCGCTTCAATCGTTCCGCCGTCAGGATCGATGTCAGTCCAGTGATGCTGCGGGCGAGATCTTCGTTGACGATGACGTAATCGTATTCCGGCCAATGGCTGATTTCGGAAGACGCCTGCGCCATGCGCTTGGCCACCACCTCGGGCGGATCTTGAGCGCGCCCCTTGAGCCGGTTTTCGAGCACCGCACCCGACGGCGGCAGTATGAAAACACGCACGAGATCTCCGGGCATTTTTTCCGTCAGCTGTTGCGCGCCCTGCCAGTCGATATCAAACAAGACATCGCGGCCCTTTGCGATGGCATCTTCGACGGGCTTTCTGGGCGTACCGTAGAGATTGTCAAATACGCGGGCCCACTCCAGCAGTTCGCCGCGATCGCGCATGGCGGTAAAGCGGGCCTCATCGACAAAGAAATAATCCTGGCCGTCTATTTCGCCGGGCCGTGGCTTCCGTGTCGTCGCGGAAACAGACAATGCAATGCCGCTGTCAGCCTTTAAGAGTTCCCGGGACAGTGTGGTCTTACCGGCACCTGATGGTGACGACAAAACAAGCAGCACACCACGCCTTGCAGCCGGTTCTTTGAACGCACCGTGGGGGGGGGGAGCCTGGGAGGAAGATTTTGATGTCTCACTCAATGTTTTGGACCTGCTCGCGCATCTGATCGACCACCAGCTTCAATGCCAGCCCGTGCGATGCAATCTCGTTGTCGCTGGCCTTCGAGGTCAGCGTATTAGCCTCTCTATTGAATTCCTGCGCCAGAAAATCGAGCTTGCGACCTGCAGCATGCGGCCGTGCTAGCAGGTCCCGGGCCGCTTCGACATGGGATTTCAACCGCTTCAATTCTTCTTCCACGTCGGCGCGGGTGGCAATCATTACCGCTTCTTGATGCAGACGCGCCGGATCGAGCCCCGCCCCCGTGTCAACGAGCTTGGCGACGAGTGAACCGATGCGTGACTTTATGGCATCAATGGTGCGCGCCGGGCTCGTATCGACCAGCGACGTAAGCCGCGCAATTTCATCGACTTGAGCCCTGACGACCTGATGCAGACGTTGCCCCTCCGCCGCGCGTGCACCTGCCAAACCATCAAGCGCGGTGCGCAATGTCGTAAGCATCCCGGCGTGGCGAGCTGCGGTCTCGGCTTCACTTTCGATGACGTCTACGATTTCAAGAACGCCGCGGATTGATAACAGGCCATCGATTCGGGCGGGTGCGGCGCCGGTTAACTCACTGACGCGCTGGGCCGCCAGCGTCACTTGGGCGAGCGCGGCCTCGTTCAGGCGGACCTCGCTCAATGCCCCGGCACGCTGCACGTTGAGGCCAACGGACACACTGCCGCGCGTAAAGCGGCTGGCAATTTCTTCGCGCA